>JANMLE010000873.1:0-3174 GCA_031372385.1 Planctomycetota bacterium
GTTCATCACGGAAGAGTTGTGGCAGCGACTGAAGGAGATCGCGCCTTCGCGCGGGCTGCCGACACCGACGCCAGCCGCCGACGCGATCATCGTCGCGCCGTGGCCGAGCGGCCTCGAAGCATGGCGAGACTCCGCGCTCGAAGCCCGGTTCCAGCGGTTGCAGGACTTGATCGTGGCCGTCCGCAACGTGCGCGGCACGTACAACATCAGCCCCGCGCTGACGGTCACGATCTCGATCAGATGCTCATCCGCATCGGCGGCCGATCTGGAGCAGGTGAAGTCGCAATTCGAGAGCCTCGCCAAAGCGACGTTGACTGCCGCCGGCCCCGATGTTGCACGGCCCAAGGCCAGTGTCAGCTTCTCGCTCGGCGACTCCGACGGCTTCCTGCCGCTGGAGGGTCTCGTCGATCTGGCCGCCGAACGGCAACGGCAACAGAAAGAAGCCGACAAGCTGCGCGGCTTCATCGCCGGAACGGAGAAAAAGCTGAGCAACGAAAACTTCGTCGCGAAAGCCCCCCCTGAAGTGGTGGCTGAGATTCGCCAAACGCTGGCCAACCAGCAGAAGCAACTGGCGAGCATTGAAGAGATCGTGCAACAATTGGCGGCAGGTTGACGAAGTGTGGTAGTGTTCGCGGGTGCCATTAGGCGAGCGGCAACTCTTGATTTACCCGCCACCGTGTTTACCTCGGTGGCTCGACGGCTTTTGCACTACTGGAATTGTTGGGGTCAAGAGTAGCGCAGAAGCCGTCGAGCCACCGGGACAAGCCCAGTGGCGGGGAAGCTAACTCTTGCCGCTCGCCTTACTGGGACGGGGGGCTGCGGCGGTTGTTTGGATGGGAACAACAGGAGAGTGAGGGACTCATGGTACTTCCGGTGGAACTGCGGCAGTTTGTGAGTGACGAAGTGGCGGCGGGCCGATTCGCGTCGGATGAGGAAGTGGTGGTTGCCGCGCTTCAGTTGTTGCGGTCGCGCACCAATTGGCAGCTCCGGCAACAGGTGGCCGAAGGACTCGAAGACGTTCGATCCGGCC
The DNA here is from genome assembly GCA_031372385.1 of Planctomycetota bacterium. GTDB lineage: Bacteria > Planctomycetota > Planctomycetia > Planctomycetales > Planctomycetaceae > Schlesneria. The sequence goes on from JANMLE010000873.1 coordinate 1,031, forward strand.
GCGTGTACCACATGGCGGACGCCGCCCAGAGCAAGGAGTTCTTCGACGAGTTGCTCGATGAATGCGAGGTGGAACAGCGGAGCGCCTCATGAACAACTTGTACGATCTGACCCACGCCGCCCGCATTGACCACAAGCGAGTTCACGCCTTCATTGCCGCCGACAACGCCGTCGCCGCGCGTCGGATGCTGGATCGCTTCCGACGCCGTTTCGAGATGCTGGCCCGCCAACCCGAGATCGGCGAGCCGCATGACGAGCTTCAGCCGGAACTTCGCAGTTTTCCACTCGACAGTTACAGGATCTACTACACCGCAACCAACGACTTCGTCACAATCCTCCGCGGCTTGCACGGAGCACGCGACATCGACCAATTCTTTTGAGTTCTTCCCAGGTAAGCCACCATGAACCTTCCCGCAGACCTCCAACAATTCGTCGGTGCCCAGATGGCACACGGCAACTACGAAACGTTTGACGACCTCGTGGCCCACGCATTGACCGTGCTGCGGGAGAAGCGTCAGTCTGAACTCTTCGAACAAATCGACATCGGCCGCCGCCAGATCGAGAACGGCGAATGCACGGTCCTGAAAGACAAAGCCGATCGCGACGCCTTCGTCGAACGGCTCAAGCAGGGTATCCGGGAGCCTGAGACATGTCCCGCGAACTAGAAGTCGTCGTCTCGAATGTCGCATCCCTCGACTTGGAAAACATTCGCGACTATCTGAACAGCCACAGTCCGGCGGCGGCCGAACAATTTGCGGTAAGATTCGGCCAGTGCCTCGACACTCTGGCTGCCACACCCTACGTGGGGTCGCGACCACGCCCGTCCGACCCGGACCTGTGGTTCTTCGTCATTGGCAAGTACGTCGTCTACTATCGTGTGGAAAAAGAGAAGGTCTGGATTCAGCGTGTGCTTCATGGGGCGCAAGATGCCAGCACGCTGGTCTGACATTCGTCTTCGCTTCGCCCAGCCACTCCTTGAAGGAGGTTGCCCGTGCTTGTGCAAATGGAATTGGCCCGCATCATCATCAGCGAGATCAACGACCAGCAGGTCATTTTCCTGCGCGAGGTCGAAGGCGAACGTTCGTTCCCGATCCTGATCGGACTGTTTGAGGCCACGAGCATTGACCGCCGGGTGAAGGGCGAAATCCCTCCCCGACCGCTGACGCACGACTTGGTCAAGTCGAGCATCGAGGCACTCGGAGGCGAGTTGCAGGATGTGGTGATCCACACGCTGGAGGACCACACGTACTTCGCGTCGCTCCGCATCAGCAGGGACGGCGAACTCGTTGAAGTCGACTCCCGCCCCAGCGACGCCGTCGCCCTGGCCGTCCACTTCACGCCGCACCTGCCCATCTATGTCGCGACCGAAGTCCTCGACGAAGCCGCCGGTTGAAACCGGATCGCCGTGATCAAGTTGCGGATCGTCACCGGGCTATTGTCGAACCGCAGCCGTGAGCGTCCCCTGTGGCAAAGGTTGTTCGGTGACACAGCCCGTGCAGTACGAAGTCGAGCTCAAGTTCCCGCTGGCCGATTCGCGCGATGTCCTCGCGCGGCTGGCGGGTCTGGGTGCTGTCGCCGCCGCGCCCGTCGAGCAGGTCGACCGCTACTTCAACCATCCCGCGCGGGACTTCGGCGTCACCGACGAGGCGTTCCGCATCCGCTCAGTCGGCGACGCCAACTGCGTGACGTATAAGGGGCCGATCATCGACCCGGCGACGAAGACGCGGCGCGAGATCGAAGTCTCGTTCGCGGACGGCCCGGACGCGGCGAGTCAGATGGCCGACGTTTGGCAATCACTCGGATTCCGCTTCGTGCGCGAAGTCCGCAAGACGCGCACGCCGCTGACGCTCGACTGGCAGCAGCGCGTCTATGAACTCGCGCTGGATGAAGTCCCTCCGCTCGGCACGTTCCTCGAAATCGAATTGCTCGCCGATGAAGCGGGCCGTGACGCGGCCCGCGATGCGATCCTCGCGCTGGCTCGCGAACTTGGCCTGACCAACTCCGAGCGCCGCTCGTACCTCGAATTGCTACTCGGCCCGTAGCCTGCGCACCGCATTGTGCGCGGGTCGCGTTGTGCGCGGGTCTCCCGACCCCGCACACTGGCCCGACCGAAGGTCTGCTCTGCATCCTCTTCATCTTGACGAC
>JANMLE010000888.1:0-6154 GCA_031372385.1 Planctomycetota bacterium
CGCAGCGGCGGCAGTGAACTGAGTTGCAGGCCCTGCACCTTGTAATTCGTTGCGGCCGGATCGCCGACGAAGACATCGGGGTTCCACTGGCTGCCGAGGAACCCGCCCGTCTGACCGGCGGGCGTTACATTCTCATTCAAGCGCCAGACATCGGGCACAGTCACCGCCGACAACGGCGGCAGCACTTCGCTCGGCTTGAGCATCTTCACCATCGAGGCGAGGCTCGGCCAATCGGTCGGCTGGATCGTGCGCGAATTCGGGCCGACGTATTTGTAGCCGGTCAGCAGTTGGTAGCCGCTGCTGTCGTGATTGTTGTCGTCGGTGGAGATCGACCGGACGACCGCCAGCTTGTCGGCGATCTGCGCGGTGCGCGGCAGCAACTCGCAAAAATCGATGCCGGGGACGTTGGTGTGAATCGGTTTGAACGGACCGCGCACTTCCAGCGGCGCTTCGGGCTTCGGATCAAACGTCTCGTGCTGCGGTGGTCCCCCGAGCAAATACAGAAAGATGACGTTCTTCGCCCTGCCGAACGAACGGTCGGTCGGCAGGACTCCCGCCGGAACGGCATCGCGCGCCTGCAGCAATACCGGCAGCGACAACCCCAGCGTCCCCAGCCCGCCAATGCGCAACCATTCGCGCCGCGTCAGACCGTCACACAACTGCGCCGAGGCACCCAATAACGAAAACATTCCCAGCCTCCCGTGGATCGACAAGAATTGTGGAGGGGAGTTGTCTCCCACCCACAAACATCGGCCAATTCCGATTGGAACTCTACCACAGGCGACGGGGTGCCGCCACGGGCATGAAAACACCGGGAACTTGCTTCATTCGCTGCCAAAACCGGAGTGGCAGAACGATGGGGGCAGAACGATGAAGACGAGTTCACGCACCACTTCCTTTCTTCAATTGTTCTGCCCCTATCGTTCTGCCAGTCTCACCGGAGTTCGGATGGAGTGAACTGTTGTGATCCGCGGCTGACAGTTACATTGTCCGCCATCCGTTGAATCCCTTCCTTCAAGACATTTGAGGAAACGTTTCATGAGCCTGTCGGTCACCTGTCCGGATTGCGACAAGACACTCAGGGTCAAGGATGAGCTCGCGGGCAAGAAGGTCCGCTGCCCCGGCTGTTCGACGGTGATTCCCATTCCCGCGAAGGAGTTGGAAGCGGATGACGACGTCGAGTTCCTGGATGATCTCGAAGAGCCGACGCCCTCGAAGCGCAAGCGGCGCGTGCTGGAAGACGATCTCGACGACGATGATGACGAGCCCGTTTCGAGATCTCGCTCGCGCCAGTGAAGAAGAAGCCGGGCCGGTCGAAGTCGGGCGGGACCAACTGGCTGCTGATCGGTGGACTCGGCGGGGGCGGTCTGGTGGGCAGAGTGGCCCGACTTGATCCGCCAGCCACGTTTGACATGCCACTGCTTCGGAGTCTGCGGAGAAGCAGTGCCGATGGAGTGTCAACGCCCGATCACACTGCTTCTCCGCGGACTCCGAAGCAGTGGCACACCTCAACTTCAAAAGCGATCCAAGCCGGACCACCCAGCCCTGCGTCGCGTGAGGATGGGCGCTCCTGTCCATCCACCAGTCGGTTACCTGCGTGAGGTCCAATGTGGAAGTGAATCGACGATTCCTGCTGTACGGCACGCTGCGGCAGGGGGGCGAGGTGGCGGTGATCGTGCTGATCGCGGCCGCGTTGCAGGGAGTGATCGGTCAACGGTGGCTCGGTCCGCCGATGGTGTGCGTCCTCGTCGCTGTCGCGGCCGCCGTGAAGACGAGCTTCTTCTTCGGCGAGAACCTGCAACAGATCCTGCAGGCGACCGCGAAGGACATCCCCTACCACCGGTTCATGGGATTGATGCTCGTCAACATGCTCCAGATCATCCTGTCGTTCGCGCTCGACTACTGGTGCCTGATGTCGGCGGATCAGGGCAGCCTCCGTTCGTTCCGGCCCGACTTCACGCCGTCTGAAGTGATGTTTGAGTGTTACTATTTCAGCTTCCTCAACTTCACATTCTTCGGTTATGGAGACATCACGCCGCAAACGATCCCGGCCAAGCTGGTGACGATGATGGAACTGCTGCTGGCCTTCTTCACCGTGATCTTCCTGTTGTCAGACTTCATCAGCCTGAAGGACTCGCTGCGTCGACCACACAGTCGTGGCGAGTGACCCGTCCACAATCCATTCCTACGCGAGGGGGTTTGATGCGTTCCGCGTTGAGAAGCATTGCCGCGGTTGTGGCCGGATTCGTCGCCGCGAGCGTCGTCATGATGATCATCGAGACAATCAACGGTCGGGTTCTGTATCCCGGACTGGCGAAGTCCGCGGAAGGGGTCACGGACCGCGAAACGATCCGCGCCCTGCTCGCGGCCGCGCCTGTGGGCGCGTTCCTCGTCGTGATCGCCGGGTGGATCCTTGGCGGCGTGGCGGGCGGCTGGGTCACCGCGCGGCTGGCGGCGCGGGGGACGATTGGACACGGCCTCGTTCTCGGCGCACTGCTGACGCTGGCCGGCGTTGCGAACAACCTCATGCTTCCGCCGCCGCTTTGGTTTTGGATCGCTAGCCTCGTCGTGCTGCTGCCTGCGGCGTATGCGGGCACACGCCTCGTGCCGGCACGCTGAGAGTGTGTGGATCTTTCAAGTTCAATGGCAGTCCGCCACACGATGTGGCGTTGGCTTTAGCCGACGCGGTACGACTTCTTGCGTGGGTTGAAACCCACGCTACAAAGAGTCACAAGCTCTCAGGGTTCGTGGCGGAATCATCGATACGGGCGACCTGCTGTGCGGGTCATGGCAACGCATACGGGGCCGGATCGATGTGCGGGGTGCGGGCGTTGAGCAGGTCTGTCACCAGTTGACCGGTGCCGGTCGCCATCGACAGGCCGAGCATGTTGTGTCCGGCGGCGATGAGGACGTTTTCGAAGGACCGGGTGCGGTCGATGATCGGCAGGCTGTTCGGTGTCATCGGGCGCCAGCCGTACCACTGTTCGACGACCGGTTCGGCGGTCGGTTCCTGCAGGTAGTGACCGGCGGCGGCGCGGAGCTGTTCCATGCGGCGCGGGTCGATGGTGGAGTCGTAGCCGGCGAACTCCATGATTGAACCGAGCCGGTAGCCGGTCTGCATCGGGGTCACGGCGACGCGGTGTTCCTCGAAGATCAGCGGGATCGCCGGACACTTCGCCGGCCGGGCCATCGTCATCGAGTAGCCTTTGCCGGGCTGGATCGGGATCTGGCAGCCCAACTGTTGGTTGAGGAGCGGAGTCCAGGCTCCCGTGGCGACGACGAAGGCGTCGGCTTCGATCTCACCCGCGCTGGTGATCGCCCCGGTCGCGCGCCGGTTCATCGACGCGAAGCCGCGGAATTCGCACTGTTCCAGCACCGAGACGCCGCGCAATTCGAGCAGCCGTCGCCATGACGACATCAGCTTGTCGGGTCGCAGGTGCGCATCGCCCTCGTAGTGCCAGCCTCCGGCGAGACCCGGCTTGAGGGCCGGTTCGAGTTTCGCGACCGCCTCGCCTTCATAGCGCACGGCGCGCACGCCGAAGTTGTCGCCTAGCAGATCATCCGTGTGTTCGTAGTGGTCCATCGCGGCCCGCGATTGGAAGGCGAAGAGCAATCCGCGGGTCTGCCATTCAACATCGAGCGATTCCGCCGCGAACAGTTCGTCGTACAGACGCCGCGATTGGTTGAGCAGCGACTGGATCGCGCGGCCGGACGCGAGCATGTCGTGCGCATTGCACCGGCGGGCGAATTTCAGCAGCCAGCTCCACAGCGCCGGATCGAACCGCAGCTTGATCGAGAACGGCGAATTTGGGCTGAGCAGCGCCTTCAGGGTTTTGCCCATCACGCCGGGACCGGCCAGCGGAAGGATGTGACTCGGGCAGACAAACCCACAGTTGGCGTGTGATGCTCCGCTGCCGACGGACTTTTGCTCAACGATCGTCACGTCCCAACCGGACTGGTTGAGGTAATGGGCGCACGCCGTCCCGATGACGCCGCCGCCGATCACAATCACACGCTGCGACACGAAGCAATCCCCATCTGAAACGGATCATCCGGGTCCAGCAGCAGCGTCGCTTCGGCGTTCACGTAGGCGGTCCCGGTGACTGTGGGAATGAGAACGTCGCCATCGAGCCGCACCGATCCTTCAAACACGCTGCCCAGAATGCTCTCCTGTCGCCAGGTCTGACCGGGTTGCAGTTTGCCGTCCGCGTACAGGCAGGCCAGCTTCGCCGACGTTCCCGTTCCACACGGCGAACGGTCATACGCGGCACCCGGACAGAGGACAAAGTTGCGGCTGTGATTGGCGGGATCGCCGGGCGATCCAAACAGTTCGATGTGATCGATCTCACCCCCGTCGGCTCCCGTGATCCCCTGTGTTTGCAGGGCGCGGCGAATCCGGCGGGTGATGTCGGACAAGCGTTCGACATCGGCGATGCTGAAGGCGACAGGATGACCACTCCGATCCGACCGGATGCCGACGACCGAATTCGCGGAGGGAATCCCGCGCAGCGCATCGACGAGAAAGAACCAGTTGCCTCCCCAGGCGATGTCGCCCGTCACCGGCCCGATCCCTTCGACGTCGACCGTCACGTCATGGGCGTGCCGGTAACTGGGGACGTTGTCGAAGCTGACGCGGTTTTTGCCGTCGTAGTCGATCGTCACGATGCCGACGGCCGTCTCCAACCGGTGCGAGCCCGCCTGGATTCGCCCGAGATGCCCGAGCGTCACACCGAGGCCGATCGTCCCGTGGCCGCACATCCAGAGCGGCCCGATATTGTTGAAGAAGAGCACGCCCGCGGCGTTGGCGGGATCGACTGGCGGACACAACAGGGCGCCGATGATCACGTCCGACCCGCGCGGTTCGTTGACGACGGCCGAACGGAAGTCGTCATGTTTCTCGCTGAACAGTATCCGTCGCTCGGCCATCGATCCGTGCCCGAGATCGGGGCCGCCATCGACCACCACCCGTGTCGGTTCGCCGCCGGTGTGGGAGTCGATGACTTGAACGCGGCGGATCAGCGAAGCGGTTGTCATGGAGGAACCCTCGGTGGAAGGCGACCTTGGCAGGTCGGATGGTTCGGACGAGTGCGAAGTGCAAAGTGAGAAGTGCAAAGTGGTGGGGCAGCGATGACGGTTGCCACCAAGAACAGGAATTCGGAGGAGTTGTCCGGTGCTCGTCGAGCCCGCCTTGCTCCGGGTGTCAAGCGCCTTTCATTTTGCACTTTGCACTTCTCACTTCTCACTTCTCACTGAATTGTTCGGACCGGGCGTTCACCGTCGAATCAGTATCGCGCCAGGTCGCCGGCCTGTTTCAGGTTCAGACCCTGCACCATCTTTTGGGCTTCCGTGACCATGAACCGCAGCTCGCTGCCGAGGGCCATGAATTGCCAGCCTTCCGCGATGCGCTTCTGGCAGGCTTCGACCGATTGCACGTGAATCCCCACCGGGGTGCCGCACTTCTTGCCCATCGCGAGTACCCGCTGCAACATCGCTTCCAACTCGGCGGGACTCGGGTCGATGCCGTCGGGGCCGCGCATCTGCGCGGTCAGGTCATTCGGGCCGACGAAGATGGCATCGACACCCGGCAGGCTGTAGATCGCCTCGGCGTTCTCGACCCCCTGCGGTGACTCGGTTTGCAGGACGACCAGGATCTCGTCGTTGGCGTGCTTGAAGTAATCGCCCGCGCTGGCATCGAAATTCATCGCGTGCATTCCGCCGCCGACCGACCGGTTGCCGGTGGGGGGATACTTCGCGGCGGCGATGGCGATCTTCGCCTCTTCGACCGTGTTGACCATCGGCACGACGATTCCGTGCGCGCCGGCGTCGAGCACCCGCTTGATGTAATCGTGGTCGCCGCGCGGCACCCGCGCGAGGCAGACGCACCCGGCATCAGCGACCGCACCGAACAACTGGCCGGCGCTGTCCCAGCCGATCGGCGAATGTTCCAGATCGACCGTCAACCAGTTGAAGCCGACCCGCGCCATCAGGCGTGCGGCGAAAACATTGCCCAGGGACAACCAGGTTCCGACTTGGGGTTGTCCGGCTTTCAAGGCGGCTTTCACGGTATTGCGTCGCATGGCGGGATCTCGGGGAAGGCGTCGGGCAGGAAGTTGCCGGGGCCGGCGCGGCCACAGGTCTTGAATCCGGCGAAGAG
>JANMLE010000900.1:0-2558 GCA_031372385.1 Planctomycetota bacterium
TGCCGCACGACGTCGCTGAAAAAGGCTCAAATCGAGACTTTGCGGCATGAAAAAGACTCCCGACCCCCTCGCGACGGCGGCTTTTCGGACAGACTCTAAGTGACAGAAGTCGATGGCAAGCGGATTCAGATGTTTCGGAGACCAAAGTAGCGCACACCCGGCCCGGTCACTCGGCGGATACGGACTTTCAGAAAGGTCCAATTGGCATGTCGTTCGACGGTATGGTTTGAGGTGAGTATGGATAGTTGCTCATGGAAACTCCCGGTTCATTCGGCGAAGGCTTAACCTTCGACAATTCGTTCGATGGAAACTTTGATTCGATTCGTTGGCCGATCATGTTTCGGAAACTGACTGACACCATGTCCCCGTTAATGTTTTCGATCGTGAGTGCATCCTGACTCATGACTCCGTTATTCAGAGTCGTCCGATAAACCACATTACCAATCTGGAAGTCTCCGTGTGTCATCATCTGCCTTTGCATTACTGGGTTGAGAACATCACCGGGCTGTATTTTACTCGATGATCATTCGCCCAAAGAACAGATCTTTTAAGCCGGAGTTCGCCGATTCGATCATTCTGCAAAGAATCTTTGGGGCGTCCCCCTTTCTAGCGGATACGACGGCGAAGCCCCTTGCCAGTCCTTGGCAACCCCATGACCCATCGACTTGCGGAAGGGGCGCGATGTTGGCTAGGGCCGCAGGATGAGTTGCGCGTTGCTTTCCACACCCTACGGAACGCGTTTTGAAGTGCTGCGACTGTTGAGTCGCCCTGAGTCCCTCGATAAGCTCAGCGTGATGCCAACCTACCACACACAGGCGAAAGTCGGTCCCCATGGGGTGCTGACGCTGGATCATCTGCCGTTTGCCGACGGCCAGACCGTTCAGGTGCATGTCGAGCCGGCCGAGCCATCGCCCGCTCCGCGGCAGCCATTCGTATTTGGGCTGCATCAAGGCCAAGTCTGGGTGAGCGACGATTTTGACGCGCCTCTGCCAGATTCGTTCTGGCTCGGAGAGGACGCTCATGAAGCTGCTTCTTGACACGCATACCTTCCTCTGGGCGGACCACGATCCGACGAAGCTGTCGGCCCAGGCGCGAGCCCTGCTCTCCGACCCGGCTCACGAACGGTTGTTGAGCGTCGCCAGCCTGTGGGAAATGCAGATCAAATCAATGTTGGGCAAACTGACATTGCGGCTGCCGCTGCCCGAGTTGATTCGCGAACACGAATCCGTCAATTCGGTCATCGTCCTCGCCGTCACCAGTCGTCACATCTTCGAGCTGACTGCGTTGCCGAGCATTCACGGCGATCCGTTCGACCGCCTGCTGATCGCTGCGGCTCGCACAGAAGCGGCAACGCTGCTGAGTGCCGATCCCATCTTTCGGAGCTACCCGGTCCCCGTCATTTGGTAATGAATTGGAAGTCGCCAGTGGCTCCCGGCGGTTTGATGTGGCGATTGCCGGGGGCTCGAAGACTCGATCCCCGCCAACCCGACCGCGTCGACCCTACATGACTGGATACTGGGAATGCCGCACGAAACGAATGACTTGGGGCAACCGGTGGGGGTGTTGGTTCCCGATTGGAAGCCGCCGGCGCTTCCGTCTCGTGACATGATGGAAGGTGCCTTTTGCCGGTTGGAAGCTCTCGACCCGGATCGTCATGCCAGCGAACTCCATGAGGCCAACAGCCTCGATGCGGACGGGCGGAACTGGACGTATCTGCCCTATGGGCCGTTTGCCACGTTCGAAGACTATTTCGTCTGGCTGAGCGAGTCGGCGGCCAAGAGTGATCCGTTGTTCTTCGCCATCATCGACAAGGCGCACGGCAAAGCGGTGGGAGTGGCCAGCTATCTGCGGATCGATCCGCGGCATGGTTCGATTGAGGTCGGGCATCTGAATTTCTCGCCGCTGCTCCAACAAACGCTCGCCGCCACCGAGGCCATGTTTCTGATGATGGACCGCGCGTTCGGACTCGGATACCGGCGGTACGAGTGGAAGTGCAACGCGCTGAATGAGCCGTCTCGGCGTGCCGCGCAGCGACTCGGCCTGTCGTTTGAAGGGGTCTTCCGCCAGGCCGCCGTCTACAAGGGGAGAAACCGCGACACGGCCTGGTACGCCGCCATCGATCAGGAATGGCCGGCGCTGCGAAACGCCTTCTCACGCTGGCTCGACCCGGCCAACTTCGACGAGCATGGCAAGCAGCGGGACGCCTTGTCGATGCTGACGATTCCGATTCTCAAGCAGCTCGGGTAGGTTGGCGCGGCGGCTGCGGTACGCGCCTCCGACCGCTCCAGGCGGTTTGATATTGCGAATGCTGGGAGCCCCAAGACTCGACCACAGCCACACTGCCGTGCGGCATGAGAGACGCTCCGCATCATACTCACACGGGTGTCGTGGAGTTGCTCCGAAGACTCCGAAAGGTACTATTCCGGCCCTAATCCCAAACAATACCTTACTCCGCTCTCAATTCGTTCCATCACCTCTTCAGGAAGGCGGCCGCGCGAACGTTGTGTGAATCGTCCGTGTGATATTGTCCTGATTTGATGGCACTGAAAGAGAGTTTC
>JANMLE010000946.1:0-8550 GCA_031372385.1 Planctomycetota bacterium
CGATCCGACTTCTTGCGAATTCGGCTACAAACGTGGAAAAACACCACCTCGGAAGCCCTGCCCCTTTTTGGGTGTGGTAACCGTTTGGGGTGAGGCAACTGCAACACCACTTCCTCATTCCTCAACTCGTGTTGCGTGTCAGTTATTCGCACTACTGTTCGCTGTCATTTGACTTCTGCTGTTCTGCCGTCTCCCCCTCTTCCTCCAGCCCGTTCACCACCGCCGCTTCCTGGCCGACCAACTCCTGCAGCCGCTTGATCAACTCGCGAGCCTCTTCCTTGTCCGTCTTCGGCCGTCGCAGTTTCTGAGCCTGCATCCGGTCAAACTGCCGCAGCGCCGCGAGCTTGGCGGCATCCGGGTTCTTCAGGATCTGGAATTCCAAGTTAATTCGCGCCTCGATGAGTACCTTCAGTGCGTCGCGCATCTGTAGCGTCGCGTTCTCCCACTTGCCGACGGACAGCGAGTCGACCGCGGCGAGCATGGCCGTTTCGGCTTGATAGAACAGCTCCGTGTCGTCGAACCCGCGAGCCTCCAAGCCTTCCGCCGTCTCGCGCGTGTTCTGGGCCAACTCGGTCTCAAACGTCATCAGTTGATCGAGCGTCGTGGCGTCCGGCTTCCGTCCGGCGACGGCTCGCTTTTCGATCTGCATCGTGCGATTGAGCGCGAAGCGTTGTCGCTGGATCAACTCTTCCAACGTCTTGAAGCCCGGTCTCATGCCCATCACGTTCCCCGGATCGGGATCGATCACTCGATACGTCCGCTTGAACGGGCGGATGTCGATGAACCGCAGCTCGGTCTCGGTTCGCTGCGGCGAGTCGGGCCGGTTGTCTTCGGCGAACGCGAAGTACATCACGCTGTCCTTCTGAGTCAGCTCGAAGAACTCCAGCGGCAGCACCTTCTCCAGCACGGCCTGCGTCGTCGGCGAGATCTTTCCCGTCGCAGCCGCTTCCTTGGCCGCCGCGACGATGGTCTCAAAGTCCTGCGCGATCAGCGAAACTTCCTGCTCGTTGTTGATCTGAAACACGACCCCCGCCTTCGACAGCCCATAGTCGTCGCGAAGTCGCACGCGCATCTGCAACTCGGCCAGCGTGTGAACCTCGATCGCATCGTCCGGCGACTCGAACGAAACCTGCGGCGGCTGATCCGCGCGCACCCGAATGCGGTACTTGTTTTCCGGCAGCGATGTCCCGTCCTCGGCCTCGGCGACGATGCTGTAGTTGCGGTCCTCGTTGAGCGTCAATTCGAGGGAGCCAGTGGTCGGAGCGGCAGAGGTCAGAGCTTCAGATTTCAGGGCGGTTGTTCCGGTGTGTCCGCTGCTCTGCTGCTCTAACTCCCGCCCCCTGACTCCTGACCCCTGACGCCTTCCCAACTCCAGCGGCACCACCTCCGCCTCATTCTTGTCCTCATCATCGCGCGGCTGCTTGCGGGGCGCGAAGACCAGCGCCGCCGACTTCACCGGTTTGTCGAACTGGATCGAGAACTTCGCCACCGTCCCCTGCAACACGCTCAGGTTCGCTTCGCGCGACGTGCTCGTCGGCTGTCCGGTGTACGACGGCGGCGTGAGTTCGACTTTCACGTCATCGATCCGCAACGGCCGCCGAATGTCGATCCGATACACGGGACTCGCCAACTCGCCCGCGGTGACACGGTACTCGGCCGGCTTCGTCAGCCGATCCAGCTTGGCGACAAACACTGCTTGCGGACGAGACGAAGAACTGCCCGTCGTCGAAGCCCGTGTCCTGGTTTCCCCTGACCCCTGACCTCCGACCCCTGACCCCGCTTCCTCCAGCTCCCGCTCCGTCCATTCCGCCTTCGGCTCCCCGGCGGGCCGTGTGAACAGCGTCACGTCCCGGTTCGTGCGGCCGATCAGTGCGACATCGATCGTCAGCCCGGCCCCTTCATCGACCGTCTGATCTCCCGGCCGCACCTCAAGCTGCCGATACGGAATGTCGCTCAGGACCGCCCGCGATGTGGCGTTGCGCCACTCCCAATCCACGCTCGACGCACCGGCCAACACCACAGTCGCCGCCGCGAGTCCGCACGCGATCCAGACCAGTCTCTTCATCGGAACCACGTCTTCAATCGTGAGCGGCAACGCCCGCTGATGAGTCTGCTCCGCCAGCGCCGTGACGAGCGTCGTTGCGACTCCTTCGGACCTCACCTGCTCGACCTGCATCGCCCCGAACTGCACCGTTGTGCGAACCAATTGGCCAAGCTGCGGAAACGCCGCCTCAATCTCCGCCGCCGTCGTCGGCTGACTCCATCGCCGCATCGTCCGCCACAACGAGTTCCCCGCGTAAAGCACGACCGCGACGAGCATCACCCCGAGCGCCACCCCGCGCGACGTGCGATCCAACTCCAGCGAATAGTCCGCGACAGCCAGCACGCCCAGCCCGAGCAGCGCCAACAGCAGCGTCGTCACGGCCACCTGACCCAGTTCGACCCGCCGCTTCCTCACCCACAACGAACGAAAGCGGTCGAGGAATGCGGTGTTGCGATTGATGGTGCTGCTCATTTGTTTGGTGCTCCGCCCCGTCGAGGTCACACGGGAAGTGAAATCATGTGGGAAGTGAGGTCATGTGGGAAGTGAGGTCATCGGGCAAGTGAGGTCATCGGGCAAGTCAGATTCTCGGGCAAGTCTGGTCATCCGGATCAAATGCAATTCGCCCCAAAGGGGCCTCGGAAACCAGCCCTGGGCAAGCGACCAACGGGAGCGCCGCCCTGGGGATCGAGTCGTCAATGAGGTGTGCCCTGAAGGGGCACGGGAAACTCGTCATGAAACCAATTCATGACATTCCTGGCGGACACACTGTGACACATCTCAGTCCCAAACGTACTTCTCATCAAACTCGACCTCATGCCTTCGCAAGAACACGCGGAATTCATCTTGAAATGATTGCTTCGCATGATGCTCCGCCTGTTTGGCGATGTACTCTTCAACCGACTTCACGTTGGACTGGCTGACGCTGAATGCTCCGAAGCCCGCCTGCCAGTAAAAGGTGGAGTGCTGCGAGCCTTGCTCCTTCATCCATTTGGATGTCCCCCGTTTCAATTCCATGACGACATCGGACAGCGCCTTTGTGCGATGCAGATTGATCAACACGTGAATGTGATCGGTGACCGAATTCATCAGCAGCGAAGATGAATCGAGATCACGCAGGATTCCGCCGGCGTATTTGTGAAGTTCCTCCCGAACCGAATCGGCGATCGACGGGCGACGATCTTTCGTGCTGAAGACAAGGTGGATCAGATTCTTGGCCAGCGATTGCGGCATGTTGGGTTCTCTTCACAAACGGCTTTCGAGTTCGGCTGTCACGCACGGTTTCGCCCCAAAGGGGCCTCGGAAATCAGCCCAGGGCCAGCGAACGAAGTGAGCGCCGCCCTAGGTAAAGGTCGCATGTTGTTGTGCCCTGAAAGGGCACGGGAGATTGGTCATTGGGCGAGTTTTTCTCTGCGAGTGATCGTGGGATTCCCCTGCCCCTTCAGGGCACATCACACACTTGGAATCTCACCCAGGGCGGCGCTCGCATTCGCTCGCTTGCCCTGGGCTGGTTTCCGGTGCCCCCGTTGGGGCAAAACACATTCGACTATTTTTCCTTCACGCCGTCGTCCGATTCCCCACGAAGCCTTCCACCAGCAAGACGGCCAACAACACACACGCGACCCAGTGCCAAAGTTCGTCCTGCTGCAACTCGACGTTGCCCAAGCCCGCGGTTTGAGAAACGGTCGTTCCGTCTTCCTCGACAAACTTCACGGCGAAGCGATCCTCGAACTCCTGCCGCGAGCAACGATCGGTGTCGGATTCGCGCGGGCTCGTGTTGATGATCTCGGCGAAGCGGTCGAACTGATCGACACCGGGAGAACGAGATGAAGAAGAGGCCGGAGCTTCAGAAGTCAGAGCCGCAGTGGAGGGAAGATTGCCACTCTGTCCTCTGTTTTCCGACCTCTGCCGCTCTGCTGCTCTGACCTCTGAGTTCTGACCTCTCTCCGCATCCACCAGCCGCGAACGGACTCGGCCACCCGAAGTCAGTCCGACTTCGTAGCCCAGCAACTGATGCACGGTCGGCAGGAACAAACGGCTGCGACACCAATCGCTCCAGTCGCGACCGCAGGAGGTCGTCACCCACAGCATCGTGCCCTCACCGACGCGGCGTTCGACGATCGCCGGGTCGCCGGTGCCAAACTGAGCCAGCACGGTCGAGTCGGCGGCCGGAGTCAGCTTCGTGTACGCCGCGAAGATCAGACGCCGCAGATCGCCGTGTTGCGGATCGCTGAGCGGCTCGAAGATCGGATGCTTGCCATCGAACTGAGCCAGCCGCCACGGCAAGTCGTTCGTGACCTTTGTGTCGCCGATCTCGCCCACGGTCAGTCCCGCGCCGGTCAACGTCGCGCAACTCTTGGCCGACACCTTGTCGCCGGTGAAGACCAGCAGTCCTCCACCGCTGCGAACGAACGACGCCAACCGCTCCGCATCCGGTTTCGAGACATCCGCCACATTCGCCAGCACGACGGCGTCGAAGTCAAAACCAGAAAGCTTCGGCAGGCTCGCACCGTCGGCGTAGGTCATCAGCGTCGGAGCGAACGGGCTGGCGGAGTACGAATCGCCTGCGTCGGCCAATCGCAATGCAGCGTCCAGAAAATACGTCTCGCCCGTGATGGACGAACCGTCGGACTCGCCGCTGACGACGAGCACCCGATACGCGGGCGTGGCCGAGATCGCGAAGAATCTCTGATTGTCGAACGGCAAATCGTCGTCGTATTCGACCGTCACGCGACCCTGCCACAAGCCGTCACTCAGCGCCGGCAGTTCCAAATCGAGCGTGACCGTCGCGCCGGGTTCGAGTTTCACCCGCTCCCGCTTCGTGATCCGCTCGGCGAGCTTTGCGAACTCCGTGCGAGCACCCGTGAGCGGCAAGGCGCTAGCCGCCGGTGACGTGGCAGTTGATGAGCGCGACCCTTTTTGCGACGAACCGGCGGCCAGCGCCTTGCCGCTCTGCACTACTCGCCCGACCTCCAGCACGATCGCGACTTCCTCCAGCGCGAACGCGCCGCCGTACATGATGGAAGCCCGGATCGTCGGCGACTCACCAGGACGGACCCACAACCGTGGCGTGCGGACTTCGGTGACCGCGACGTTGTTGACTACCGGCCGGCCGAGATCGTGCAGATGCGGTTTGACTTCGGCCGGCAACGGTTCAACTTCGGTCCAGTCGAGTCCCGACCGCTGCAAGTCGGTGAAGAGATGCAGTTGCTTGGCGCCCGCCGGTGCCTTCACGCAGATGTCACGCGCCCAGGCGAAGGCCGCGCCAAAGTTCGTCGCGCCGAACATCGTGGCCGGAGCCTGCAACTTCGACAGCACCGCGTTGCCCGTCGCGCCGTCGCCCGCTTTCGAGTCCGTCAGCGGATGCACGTCGTGATCGAAGAACGCGACCTCGAACCGCGTCTGCGTCCCCGCCGTTTCGATCAGCCTCTTCGCCTCGGCAATCGCCTGATCGATCAGCCGCCCGTGCTCTCCCTTGAGCTGCATCGTCGCCGACCGGTCAATCACAATGACCAGCAACTCCTTGTCGCTTCCCGTCGCCGCCGCTGTGAAATAGGGGCGGGCAAACAACCCGGCCAGCAGGGCGACGAACGCCATCCGCAGCGCGAGCAACAACCACCGCATCACCTTCCGCCGCCGGGCATTCTCTTCCAGCACGGCTCGCAGAAAACGGATCGTCCCCAACTCCACCCGCTTCGTCTTCAGACGGAAGAACAGGTGAATCAGCACCGGAAGCGCGAGTGCGGCCAGTCCGGCGAGGAACGATGTTTGAAGAAAGGTGGGCATCATGTTGGGGAAATTCCAAATCCCAAGAACCAAATTCCAAATTCCAAGAACCAAGAACCAAATTCAGCACAGTTCGATTTGCCGCTTGCAGACATCATTGGTTCTTGGTTCTTGAGATTTGGTTCTTCCGTTTGCCCTTCAAACCTTCGTCCGGTGAACCAGGTAATCCAGCAACGCTTTGTCGAGCGGGTCGTCGGTCGTCATTTCGATGCGGTCGATCCCCCGGTTCAGGCATTCGCGGGCGAGTTCGGCTCGCCAGTCATCGATCGCGGCGAGGTACTTTTCGCGAATCCCTTCGGCGTGCGTCGTGATCTCTTCGCGCGTTTCCATGTCGCTGAAACAGATGTTGCCGTCGAGCGGCAGATACCGCTCCCACGGATCCCAGATTTGGAACGCGAGCACCTCGTGTTGCCGATACCGAAGCTGGTCGAAGCCGCGCGTGATCGCCGGCAGGTCGTCAAAGAAGTCACTGATGACAACGACCATGCCGCGGTGCTGACACAGCTCAGCCGCTTGATGCAGCGCCCGCGAGGCATCCGACTTCGGCCGGGCCTTCGTCGTCGCGATCGCCCGCAGGATTTCGTCCAACTGATGCGGCTTCGCGCGTGGATCGAGATGCGCGACGACCTCATCCGCGAACAACGTCAGCCCGACGGCATCGTGTTGCCTCAGTGCCAAGTGAGCCAGCGCCGCGGCCAGCGTGGTCGCATACGACAGCTTGCTGAGTCCCGTGTTCGCGCATTCCATCGACCCGCTGATATCGACCAACAGATGCAGATTCATGTTGGTCTCGGCATCGAACTCCTTCACATACAGCCGCTTCGTCCGGGCATACAACTTCCAATTCACATGCCGCAGATCGTCCCCCTGCGCGTACTCGCGATGCGACGCGAACTCGACGCTGAACCCGACGAATGGACTGCGATGCAACCCGTGCAGAAACCCCTCGACGATGCCGCGCGCCCGCAGTTCGAGGTTGTCGAGCCGCGAAAAGAAGGCTGGGTCCACAAGTTGTTGCGCGACGCTGGGCATGTCACTTCTCATCGAGATTGCGGCGATCACTTCATTTCAGTCGGCACGGCTTCCAACAGTCGATTGACCAGCACGTCGGCGTCCACGTTGTCGGCGCGCGCGTGGAAGTTGAGCACCAGCCGATGCCTTAGCACGGGATGAGCGACCGCCTTGATGTCGTCGAAATCGACGTGATACCTGCCGGCCAGGATCGCCCGCGCCTTGGAGCCGAGGATGAGAAACTGCGACGCGCGCGGGCTGGCTCCGTAGGAGATGTATTTGTGGATCGCGTCGAGCGACTTCGCGCCGGTGTCTTTGCCGGCGTTCACAGGTCGAGTCGCCGCCACCAACCGAGCGGCATAACGCACCACGCTGTCGGCCACCGGCACGCCGCGCACCAAGTCTTGCAGCCGCAGAACTTCCTCGGCGTGCAAGACCGCATCGGCGTTGCCCGTCACCGTGCTGGTCGTTCCCTTGATGATCAGCACCTCTTCATCCACGGTCGGGTACTTGACCTTCAGGTTGAACATGAAGCGGTCGAGCTGAGCCTCCGGTAACGGGTACGTTCCCTCCATTTCGATCGGGTTCTGAGTCGCCACAACGAAGAACGGCGGCTTGAGCTTGTAGGTCTCGCGGCCGACCGAAATCTCGCCTTCCTGCATCGCCTGCAACAATGCGGCCTGCGTCTTCGGCGGCGTGCGGTTGATCTCGTCGGCCAAAAGAAAGTTGGTGAAGACCGGACCTGGCAGGAACTCCACTGTGTGCTTGCCGGTCGCGTGATCCTCTTCCATGACGTCGGTGCCGGTGATGTCCGCCGGCATCAGGTCGGGCGTGAATTGAATGCGGCGAAACTCCATTTCGAGCGTCTTGGCCAGCGTCCGCGCCATCAACGTCTTGCCCAATCCCGGCACGCCTTGCAGCAGGATGTGACCCCGGCACAGCATCCCGATCAGCAGCGAGTCGATGATCTCGTCCTGTCCGATCACGATCTTCGCCAGCTCATGTTTGATCTTGGTGCGAGCTTCGCGCAGCCGTGCGACAGCCGCGGCATCGTCGTTGGTTGGTGTGTTTGACACGGGGTGCTCCACTGGGGTGTTGATTTGTCGAAAGGGACGGAAGGGACCAAAAGGACGTCACGCAAAGTCGGCTTCATCGAACGCCCTTTGGTCCTTTCGGTCCCTGACGTCCCTTGTTGCCTTGGTCATCACGGCGTCCCCCGCCTGGTTGTCTGGTCTTGAATGTCCCGCGTCTTCGCCACGGCGGCTTCGGCCTCTTTCGGATCGATCAGTTCATCGCGGTCCGCGTCGAGTTGTTCAAAGGCGTCGCGCGGGCCGAGGAACTCGCGCCAGGTGATGTCGCCGTCGTTGTTGCGGTCCCAGCGTTGGAACCAGACCGGGCCGACGGGGCGCGGCTTGATGGACTCGACCACCGGTTGAGGCATCAGTGGATTGACCCGGCGTTCTGGATTGCCGAACGGGTTGAAGACGCCGCGCACGAACTCGATGCGATACCGCCGAGCCGGTTCGGTTTCGGCGAGGCCCGGCTTGTCGTCGCGCTCCATCTTGCTGAGTGTCTTGTCGGCGTACCGCATCTCGCGCATCGAGATGCGGCGGTCGCTGTTCGAGTCGAGCGCCGGGAAGAATCCGGCTCCATCGTCAAACACGGTGATCTGGCACGTCGTCGCCACCGGCTCGCCCCGGGCGCGGATGAAC
>JANMLE010000970.1:0-1915 GCA_031372385.1 Planctomycetota bacterium
GGCAGCTTCTTCTCGGCGATGGCTGCGGCCACGAGCCCATCGATCTCCGCCAACTTTTCCGCACGCAGCCCCGCGTCGGCCGGAGTCAGCCGCGGCAGATCAGCCGCCGGCACGTTGACGTCGGCAATCGCCAAGACAACGACAATGACGAGCCAACGAAGCATCAACACGACTCATCAAAAAGTGGGCACGGGATCACAGTATCACGTCGAGTCTTTTTGCTCCGACTCGTTCGCGTCGTTCGACGTGCCGTTCTGACTGGCTCGAAAGCGGCGGACTTCTTCTTCAAGTTCACGGCGTTCGCGTTGCAGGTCGACTTGGCTCAGGCGGGCAAACGCCAGTGTCGACAGGGCATCTCCGAACGCCACTACCATCATTGCGAACACCAGCAACAACACCCCCATCCAATAGGCGAAGAACAAGCCCGGCCGCCCGCGAAAGACGAAGTCGAGTTGATCGCCCAGCGGAATCGCCACGCCCAACACGAACAGCAATCCCCCCACCACCAACCGGTGCCGGATCTGCCGTTCGGCGATCGCGTACGCCGCTTCGTTCACACGCGTATTCGTCATCAGCCGCCGGTGAGCCCACCATTGCGAGAGCCCCACCACGGCCGCGGCGGCCAACAACAGCGCCCCCACGATCAGCGCGGGCAGACTGTCGGTGTCGATTCGGATGGGGAGTGGCATGATGGAAACTCAAGCGGTCAGCCCGCGGGCTCTGCAATGACAATCACGCGAGAATCCCGCGCACGACGTTGCCGTGGATGTCCGTCAACCGGTATTGGCGACCCTGATAGCGGAACGTCAACTTGGTGTGGTCGATGCCGCAGAGATGCAGGATCGTCGCCTGCATGTCGTGGACATGAACGGGGTCGGCGGTGATGTTCCAACTGAAGTCGTCGGTCTGGCCATAGACCGTTCCCGGCTTCACGCCGCCACCGGCCAGCCACCAACTGAAGGCCCGGCCGAAATGATCGCGGCCCTTGGGGTTGGTGGGGTCTCCCTGTCCGAAGGGCGTCCGTCCAAATTCGCCACCCCAGATCACCAGCGTGTCGTCCAGCATGCCCCGTTCCTTCAGATCCCGGACCAGCGCGGCGGACGGTCCCTCCGTGTCGCGGCACTGCTGTTCCAGTTGGGTGAACAGGTTGCCATGCTGGTCCCAGCCGGAATGCATGAGTTGGACAAATCGCACGCTGCGCTCCAGCAGCCGGCGGGCGATCAGACAGTTGCTCGCATAGGTTCCCTTCACCAGCACGTCGTCACCGTAACGATCAAGCGTCGCCTTCGTTTCGCCGGAGAAATCGACGAGGTCGGGAACGCTGGTCTGCATCCGAAAGGCCATTTCGTATTGGGCGATCCGCGTGTCGATCTCCGGATCACCGTAGTCGGCCAGGTGTGCGGCGTTCATGGCGGCGATGTCATCCAGCAAGGCGCGGCGGGCTTCGCGGCTGACTCCGGGCGGATTGGCCAGATAGGGAACCAAGTCTCCTGTATTGCGGAAGCGGACTCCCTGATACCGGCTGGGAAGAAAGCCGCTCCCCCAGTAATAGTCGAAGAAGAGTTGCCCGCAGGTTTTGCCCTTGTCGCTCGAGGTCATCACGACAAACGCCGGCAGGTTTTCGCTGTCGCTTCCCAAGCCGTAGGACAGCCATGCGCCCATGCTCGGCCGGCCCGGCACCTGCGATCCTGTCTGAAAGAAGGTGACGCCGGGAGCGTGGTTGACCGCTTCAGTGTGCATGCTGCGGACCAGGCACAGATTGTCGGCCATCGCTCCGACGTTCGGCAGCATCTCACTCATCGCGATGCCCGACTGGCCGTACTTCTTGAACGGCTTGATCGCCGGCTGGCACGGCCACTTGCCATACCCGCTGGACATCGTCGACAACCGCGTCGTCCCGCGGATGGAGTCGGGG
>JANMLE010000986.1:0-5380 GCA_031372385.1 Planctomycetota bacterium
GTAGCGGTTAAACGTCTCAGGTCAGGCCGCGCGAGGAATAAAGACTGGGCACGCCGCTGCTCAATTCCCGCGGGAAGACACGGTCGGGGAACAGGTGGTACGTCTCAAGCGGCATCGGCTTCAGGACGTTCCACTGCGGAAGCAAAGTCGTTCAGCAGCGTGTCACTGAAGGTCAACTGCGGGACCAGGCAGGGATGTTTGTATTGCTCCAGGCTGGAACCAAACCGCGACTGCCGGTGCCGAATGTAGCGCTCCCAGGTGCCGTTCGGGACCGCGAGACATTCCACGGGGCCCAGCCGGCCGGACTGCCGTTTCTCGCGGTACTCGACGTTCAGTTCCTGCAAGTCGGCATCCACGTTGACGGCCAGACGGTTCCGCAGTTCGGGGATCGGAATGTCGCCTCGCTCAAAGTGCAGCCGGTACTTCGGGGGATCGTCCCAGACCGGCGACAGCGTGAAGTGCTGTAACTCCAGTTTCAACCGGCTCAGGCCGCCGCGAATGGCCGTGACCACCTGCGATTCAGCGAGCTTCTCACCCGTCACACTGGCAATGTGAGCCCCCTTGTGCAGGAACTCCAGAAGTGGTGTCGAGCCCATGTGACCCGTGCATCGGATTACGTCGCGAATGTCATAGCGGTACAACCCCGAGACGGTCGTCAACAGGATGAAGTAGTTGCGTCCCGCCTCCAGTTCGTGGGCTTCCAGGATCGTCCGATCGGCCGATTCGTACTCGTCCTCGGGGATGAACTCGAAGAAGTGCGAGCCGACGTCGAGCACGCCGGCGGCGGTGCCATCGGACAGTGGAATCGTCATCCGGCCTTCGCTGGCGGAGAGGCCGTGGTCGCGGATGGCAACGTCGCCGAAATACTTCCGCATCGGTTCCAGATACCCCCCGACGCTGCCGCCCGTCCAGACCGCGACCAGGGCCAGTTTGGTCCAGACGTCCCGCGGAATGATCGATCCCGTCCGCGCGGCGATCAGCTCGAGTTCCTTGGCTCGTTGCCGATCGGGACGACTGGTCCGGCCACGCAACTGGGCGCGAATGGCGGAATCGATTTCAAACTCCGGTGACAGCGTCCCGTCGGCAATGTCGCGGATCAGTTCGTTTTGATGAAGGTGCGCCGCCTTGGAAAGCTGGATCAGTGTGCTCGGATTGGCCGTCAACACCAGTCCGACATGGGGATTGGCGTAGGCACACCGCAAGGCCGTGTAGCCTTTGGCGGCGGAGTCCGAGATCTTTCCCACCGCGTGGGGAATGGCGTACATGGTCTGGACGACGCGGCTCTGCATCGCGCCCACCAGGCCGCTGATGTTTCCGCAGGGGGTGCCGCTGTCGGTGCGGTACTGGTCGTGATTGCTCCCCAGTTGCACGATGTCGGACATGTGCAGCGACGGATGTCCATCCATCGCGTTGATTCCCCAGGTCTGCCATCCGCGGCGGTAGTCGCTCAGGAACTGCGACGTGACGGGAATGTATTTGGCCTGCGATGTCGTGCCACTGCTGAGGGCGAACATCAGCAGCTTGTTCTTGGGGCCCAGCAGGCTTTGGAAGTTGCCCGCCTTGAGCTGTTCGATTTCGTCCCGTACGGTTTCGAAGTCGGAAACCGGCATGAGCCGGCGGAACTGCTCGACCGAGGTCGATCCTGTCAGGCCCCGGCGACGCGAATAAAAGCTTTCCGCGTTGAGTTCCAGGATTCGGGCCAGCGTCTGACGCTGAGTGGCGCGGCAATCGCCGAGCAACCCGATGAAGTGTTTGGCGTCGCGGCGAAGTCGCCTACGGATGAATGCCCCGCCCAGATAGCGCAATTGACGGATCATGCAACCCTTCCCTGGGATCTCGTGTTTCCACTGGCCCCCTGGAATTGCTGATAGATCCCGTTTGACGTCGGCACATCCTCGGCGCGGCCACCACTTGGGACACAGCCACCGATGCGAACGTCAACGGGCCTGAATCGCGTTCAGGCCCCGGAAA
Organism: Planctomycetota bacterium; assembly: GCA_031372385.1. Taxonomy (GTDB): domain Bacteria; phylum Planctomycetota; class Planctomycetia; order Planctomycetales; family Planctomycetaceae; genus Schlesneria. Next base: position 1,972 of record JANMLE010000986.1, read on the forward strand.
AGCACAACGGGCAGCAAGGGAGTTGCCTTGAAGGCTAACTTCTCGCCACCCGCTGATATCCTTCCGCAGTTCCGACCCGCCTCCCCAGGGAATGAAGAGCCGCCGATCAAACATCGGCAGCCCTCTGCAAATTCCCTGCGGCCAAGGACGAGTCGCCCCCGCTGGATGACTATTTCTTCTTGGCCGCCTTCTTCTTATCGGCTGCGGCGTCAGTACCCTCCGCAGCCTTTTTCTTTTTCTTCTTACCCAACACGAGCCGGATGATTCGTGTCTTGGGAATGCCAAACGGGCTGGTCCCGTCGACCCATTTCTCATTGGCCTTCATCTGGTCGATTCGCTCGGGTCGCGTGAGCACGCTGCGGACACGCGCGAGACGACTCTTTCGCTTCAAGCTCTTGTCAATGGACACGTTAAACGACTCCAGTCTCACATTTCCGACACGAGAACCACGGGCTCCATTCGATCCCACGCAGCGAACACACACGGCCCCCAAAGGGATGCGGCGACTTCTGCGCGAATTGACGGCCAATTCCCAAAAGTGGAGCGAAGGATGTTAGTCCACAGCCAGAGACGTTGCAAGCAGGCCGGACAGCTTGTCGAACCAAGATCAAAATGTCACCGGGCTGGCCAACAGAGAAACGTCACATTCGGATTCGGGCTGGGCGGACGCTGACCGCAATCAACGATCATTTCTTCTCGGCACCATGACCGGCGCATCGGCTTGGCTGGCAAGGATGACGTGACCGACAAAAGTCGCTTGGGCAGCGTTTCGTAGCACGGACGCCTCGTCCGTGCGCGAAGGTCATGGGCGATTTCAGACGCACGGACGAGGCGTCCGTGCTACGGGCACTTTTGTCGGTCACGTCAAGGATTGCTTGCCGCCGGATGGCTGAACATAATGCCACCCACGACATGCAGGAACGGGATGTTCCTCCCACCGCAGGGGCCGAGCCCCGAAAAACTCTTTCTGGAAGGTGCTTTCAATGCGCAACGTGTTGGTATTGTCGACCGCTTGGACGGTCGCCGCGACTGTAGGCCTGTTGTGGAGTCAACCGGCCCAGGCGCAATGGGGAACGATCAAGGGACAGGTCACTCTGACCGGTGATTTCACCTCTCTCAAATTGCTTGTCAAGAAGGACGACGCCACCGTCAAAGATGCCGCCGTCTGTGCCGCGGACAACATCCCCGACGAATCCCTGGTGGTCGATCCGACGACCAAGGGAGTTGCCAACGTGGTCATCTGGTTGACCAAGAAGCCCGCGAAGGAGGGCGAGAAGGCGGAGCCCATGAAGATTCATCCCAGTCTGGTGAAATCCGCCAAGCCCGTCGTGGACTTCGACCAGAAGGGTTGCCGGTTCGTACCACACATCCTGCTGGTCCGGACCGATCAGAAGGTGCGGGTGCTTTCGGACGATGCCATCGCCCACAACACGCACACCTATCCGATCAAGAACAAGGGGGAGAACTTCATCGTCGCCCCCAAGGACCGCGTGGGAGTCGAGGTTCCGTCCGTCAAAATCGAAGAACGATTGCCGCATCAGGTGAAGTGCGACATCCATCCCTGGATGCAGGCCTATTGGGTAGTCCTGGACCACCCCTACGCCGCGGTGACCAATGAGAAGGGCGAGTTCGAAATCGCCAATGTTCCGGACGGCGAACAGACATTCGTCGTCTGGCAGGAGAAGTCCGGCTACATCAACAAGAAGTTGGTGGTCAAGGTCAAAGCAGGCGAGAACAAGCTGCCGCCGATTACCGTGACCGCCGCCGACTTCGCCAAGTAACTCAGTCAGACAGCCCGGCCAAAAGCCGGGCTGTTTTCGTTCCCACCCAGATCAGGCTGACCTCCGACGCGCCGTTCTTCAGAAAGGTGTCCGATGAGCAAGCGGAGAGTTTGGTTCACGGCCTGCCTGACACTGGCAGCGGCTGGACTTCTGTCGACAGGCAGCGTGGACGCGCAATGGGGAACGATCACGGGCCGGGTGACCGTCACAGGGAAGCTGCCCCAGTTGCCGGTGCTCGTCAAGAAGGGGGATGTGAATGTCAGGGATGGATTCGTCTGTGCGGCTGCCGACATCCCCGATGAATCGCTCGTCAATGATCCGGAAACCAAGGGACTGGCCAATGTCTTGATCTGGCCGATCAAGAAGCCGACCCAGATTCATCCGGATCTGGAACAGAGCCGGTCCAAGGAAGTGGCGCTCACCGTGAAGGGCTGCCGGTTCATTCCACACATCCTGCTCGTCCGGACCGACCAACGGGTGCGAGTCTTCTCGCAAGACGCGGTCACCCACAACGTGCATTCCAGCCCCGTGAAGAACAACCCACAAAACTTCATCGTGCCCCCCAACGATTCCACCGGCCTCTTGATGAACCCCATGACAATGGCGGAACGTCTGCCGTTCCGCGTTAACAATGATATCCATCCCTGGGCACGAGCCTACTGGCTCGTCCTCGACCATCCGTACGCCGCCGTGACCAACGAGAAGGGTGAGTTCGAAATCGCCAACCTGCCGGAAGGCGAACACGAATTCCGCGTCTGGCAGGAAAAGATCGGCTATCTCGAAAAGGTCTACAAGGTCACGGTCAAACCGGGACCAAACAAGCTCGACCCGATCACGGTTCCCGCCGAAAAGTTCATCAAGAACGATTAGGAGTTGTGCCTGTCTTGCATCCGAGAGTGGCCGACGAGACTCAATGATCTTTCTGCCTCTCTCTTTCTGTCTCCCTGCATCGTCGTTACAGAAAGAATGAGACAGAAAAAGAGAGGCAGAAAGATGAACACCGATGAACTCATGGCGAACTCTCGGAAGTAAAAGAGGCACAGCCCCTTAGCGCCCACAAAGCAGTCTTGCCGCGCCATGCCCCCCATTGGCAGATACAATTTCGGCCGCACTGAATCCTGCTGTCCTTGCGAGTGGAGCCCTTGAATGCGAACGATCCTTGTGGCCTTTGCTGGTCTGGTCATCAGTCAACACGTGGCGCTGGCCGAACTGCCCACGGCGAATTACATCTTCCCGGCCGGCGGGCAGCGTGGAACCACCGTCGCCGGCCGCATCGGCGGATGCAACCTGCACCGCGCGCCGCGACTGGTTTGGTCGGGAACCGGAGTCGCCACTCCCGCCGAGTTGCAGCCGACCGAAACGCTTTGGTTCGAAGGACCGGTCATCCCGCAGCCGGCGTCGCAGCAGAAGGAAGATTACCCGCGCGACTTCGCCGGTTCGCTGACGATCGCCGCCGATGCCCGTCTCGGTCGTCAAGCCTGGCGGCTCTCCACTTCACAAGGTGTCACGACCGCCTGGGGATTTGTCATCGGGGCATTCCCGGAAGTCGTTGAGCGCGAGTTCGAAGGCGAGTCGCCCGCCGTCCGTGTCGAGTTGCCGGTCACGATCAACGGTCGCATCTTCCCCCG
>JANMLE010000158.1:0-1830 GCA_031372385.1 Planctomycetota bacterium
GAATGGCGAAGTCGCGCCGGCGACGAAAGTCCTCGGCGTGAAACTCGAACGCGCCGCCGTGCTCGGCGAGGATCCAATCGGGCCGCATCGCCTGGATCTTCTCGACACTCTGCACGTATCCCGCCGGCAGACCCCGGTTGCGGCCCGACCAGCCGCCGCTGCCGCTGTACTGTTCGTGGTGAAAGAAATTGTCGCCGGTGAACAGGCACCGCCTGCCATCGACCTGCACTTCGACTCCCATCGCGAACGTCGTTTGGCCAGGCAGGTGATGAAACTTCAGTTCATGCTCGCGCCAGCGGATCACCTCGCGGTCCTGCAGCGCGCGGTCCACCCTGGGGACGCGCGCGTCGACGTACGGCGCCAGATACCTGTGCGGGGCATCGACCACCTGCGCCACCCGGTTCAGAGTCCAGACCTGATACGACGCGCGGTCGGGCAGCGCGAAGATCCCCGTGTAATGATCGTTGTGGGCGTGGCTGATCATCACGGCCTCCACCGGACCGACACCGTGATCGCGTTTCAGTTCGGCGACGCGCTCGACAATGTTCTGGCTGTACGGATCCATCAACAGCACCGGGCCGTCCTTCGAGGCCAGGGCATACGTGTTGCCGGACAGAAAGAGATGCGGCGACAGTTTGCTCCACGGCACGGTATTCCCCTGCGCGTTCGCCGTGCCGACTTGTTCCGGTGCGAGATACCGGTACTCGGGGACGTTGCCGAGGCTCTTCGTGAAGGCGTCGAAGTTCTTCGCGTCACCGAGATGCAACAGCCGGTCGGCGGTGTCGGGCAACGCGGATGGAATCGCGGCACCCCGCAAGATTTCACCGTGTTCGGGGAGCAACAGCGTCGGCTTCGCACTGGCGAGCGACCGCAGCGACAACCCGGCGGCAACGGCCCCCTCGTCCTTTTGATGATGCCATTCCAGCGTGTACGGCGACCACATCCGGCCCGAGCCCGCGATCGCATCGCCGCTGAAGCAGATCCGTTCATCGCTGACGGCGCGCGATGCGCGCGTGGCGATGAACGACATGTGATCGCGCGAATGTCCCGGTGTCGGCAGCGCCGTGATCTCCCAACCGTGCCACGCGATCTCTTCGCGGTCGGCGATGTCGAAGCGCACTCCTTCGATGCCCACCGGATGGACGAGATAGGTCCAGTCATTCCAAAAGCGTTCGGTCAGCGGCGGAAAGCGTCCGGGCGTGGCGACCGGCATCGACTTCTCCCAATACGCGGAGACTCCGTCGGGCGTGAGATACGCGGCGGACAACTTGGGCGCGCGCACGGGAACCCGCGCCGTGACAAACGCCGCAGCGTTCGCACTCGTATCGCGGTGATGATGCGTGAGGAGCACGAGATCACACGTCCGCGCCGAAGCCGGCAGAGCGGCGGGCGTGACCTGATACGGAGCGCCGATGAGCAGACATCGCTCACCGTCCACCAGCGCATGAGCGTAGGGACTGGACTGCGTTCGATAGACTCCAGAGACCACTTCGCGCCACTCGACCGGCTTCGCGGGAGGGTCATCCGCGAGGACAACGCCCGCAATGACGAACATCGCAACCATCGAAGGCAGCATCGCGGGGATGGGACTCGTGCCGTGGGGCCTTCTGTGCATGGCGGTCCCTGCATCGGGCGGATTGGAAATCCGCCCTACGTGAAATGTCACGCCTTGAAATTGTCACGCCTTGAAAATGTCACGCCTTGAATCGGTACAGCCGCATCGCCGTGCCGCCGAAGATTCTGGCCTGGTCAGCCGGTGTGAGATGCGCGACGAACGAATGGGCGCGTTCGAACTCGTCGCGGTACGACTTGCCGGTCGCGTTGGCCGCG
>JANMLE010001038.1:0-1259 GCA_031372385.1 Planctomycetota bacterium
CCCGTCGACGCGGTGCCCGACCTCAGCGAGAACCAGGTGATCGTGTTCACCGACTGGATGGGCCGCAGCCCGCGCGAAGTCGAGGATCAGGTGACGTATCCGCTCGCCCGCAAGCTGCAAGGGTTGGCGGGTGTGAAGGCAGTGCGGTCCTCGTCCGAATTCAACTTCTCGATGATCACGATCATCTTTGAAGACGGTGTCGACTTCTATTTCGCCCGGCAGCGCGTGACCGAGAAACTGGGACAGGCGGCCAATTACCTGCCGACCGGCGTCGTCCCGTATCTCGCGCCCGATGCCACCGCACTCGGCCAGATCTTTTGGTACACGGTCGAAGCGGGGGCGAATCATCCGGTCGATCCGCAGCGGTTGTGGGCGGTCAACAAGTTTTACATCGCGCCGCAACTCAACGCGGCGGCGGGCGTGTCGGACGTGGCGACTGTCGGCGGGTTGCCGCTGGAGTACCAGATCGACGTGCGGCCGGAGTCGCTCCGCACGTACGGCATCACGCTCGGCGAACTCTATTCCGCCGTGGCTCGCAGCAACATGCCGGCAGGTGGCGGCGTGATCCAGAAGAACAACGCCGAATACATCGTGCGCGGCATCGGCTGGATTCGCGACAAACGCGACATCGAACGCACGGTGATCCGCGAAGTGAACGGCACGCCGATCTACGTCGAGACGATCGCCACCGTGCAACTCGGCACGCAGTTCCGTCGCAGCGTGTTCGAAAAGAACGGCAACGAAGTCGTCGGCGGCGTCGTGCTGATGCGTCACGGTCAAAACCCGCTGGCCGTGACCGACGCCGTCAAGGAACGGATTCAGGAACTTCAACCGGGCCTGCCCGAGGGGGTCCACATCGTGCCGGCGTACGATCGCACGCGGCTGATTCACGGGGCGATTCATACGCTGACCGAAGTCATGTGGCACGAAATGCTGATCGCGTCGATCGCGATCCTGCTGATCCTGTCGCACTTCCGCAGCGTGTTTGTGATCTGCCTGACGCTGCCGCTGGCGGTGTTGTTCTCGTTCCTGATGATGTGGGTGCTGCGCAATCTCGGCATCATCGACATCCAGGCGAACATCATGTCGCTGGCGGGGATCACGATCTCGATCGGAATCCTCGTCGACCAGGCGATCGTCATGGTCGAGAACGCGACGCACGTGCTGAAGGAACGCTTTGGTGACCAGAAGGTCACGGGCGACACGACCGAACTGGTGATTCCCGCTTGCCGCACCGTCGGGAAACCGATCTTCTTTTC
>JANMLE010001085.1:0-3662 GCA_031372385.1 Planctomycetota bacterium
CCGGGGACGCCACCGCGGGGTTGTTCTTGGACAGGTTCTTTGGAAACGGCGCGATGTCTGATACGGAGAACGCGGATCGCATGACATCAAATCGCGATGACGTGCCGGTGCCGCTGGCGACCGGTGGTGCGACGGCTTTCGGTTGGATGCCGACATCCCTAGAATCTGCACGCGGCCTGTTCGGACTTCGGCCGGGAGCCTGCTGACGTGTGCGGGCGCTGTTCATGGCACCACGAAATCACCCAAGGAGAACTCACATGCGACTGGCCACTTTGCAAACCGCACAAGGCCCCCGTGTTGTCGGCGTCGCGCTCGATGGACAATACGTCGACCTGTGTGCAATCGATCCAAAGTTGCCGGCGACGCTGCGGGGGATTCTGGAAGCGGAGTCAGGGCTGATGGCTGCCGCCAATGCCTTGGCGGCGGGACTGACCAAGGGGCCGTTTGTCACCGGACGCCTGCTGGCCCCCGTGGGCGATCCGTCGAAGGTGATCTGCATCGGCCTGAACTATCGCGATCACGCCTTGGAATCGAACTCACCGATCCCGACTGAGCCGGTGGTCTTCAACAAGTTCCCGCAGGCGGTCGTCGGCCCCGAAGACAACGTCATCCTGCCCGCGGTCTCTCATGAAGTGGACTATGAGGCGGAACTGGTGGTCGTCATCGGCAAGCGCGCCCGTCGGGTCCGCAAACAGGACGCGTTCCAGTACGTGGCGGGATACACCGTCGGCAACGACGTGTCGGCCCGCGACTGGCAAAAGGGACGCCCCGGTGGTCAGTGGCTGCTGGGCAAGACTCCCGACACGTTCGCTCCCACCGGCCCTTATTTGGTGACGGCGGACGAAGTCGATCCGCACAATCTGCAGATCCAACTGCGGCTGAACGGCGAGACCATGCAGAATTCGTCGACGCGCGAATTGATCTTCGGGGTCGACGAACTGATCGCGCACATGTCGCAGTTGTTCGCCCTTCAGCCGGGTGATCTGATCTTTACTGGAACTCCGCCGGGAGTGGGTGCGGCCCGCAAGCCGCCCGTCTTCATCAAGCCGGGCGACCGGCTGGAAGTCGAGATCGAGGGCCTGGGCGTGCTCGCCAATCCCGTGGTGGCGGACGAGTAACCCGAAGCGTGAGGCCGTGAGCGAGATTGGAGGATGGCCACTCTTGACCGTCCGTCATGCGGTGTGACGTTGCCGTGAAAACCAAGCCGGACGGGCAGGAGTGACCATCGTCCGAAGAGGTGCAGTACAACATCTTCCGAGGCAACGCGATCAAGATGCTGAAGCTGACGGCGTAGCGGGACGAGCACAATGAAATCGTGCTCCACGAAACGTGGGTCACGTTTTCAACGTGCCCGCACTTCCCGCCGCGCAAACTCACGAGCCGACGAAAACCGATACTCCTCCGCCCGCTCCACCAACCCCGGCACCACGGGGTTGCCATGCACATCCGCCGCGATCCGTTCCAATTCGTCCTCATCACGCACGCGATGGTCGTAAGCGGCTGTGCATTGTTTGCTTCCGAGAGTTACATGGTGTGTCGCAACGCGAGCGGTGTCTCCCCGCCACAGCTCGGGGATCACGGCTTCGCCTTCTCAGTCGCGCTCCTTTTGATTTGCGCGGACCAAAACAATTTCCGCGCGAATCAAAAGGAGCGCGAATGAGGAGGGCCGTCGAACCGTGACGAACGCTTGGCAGCACACTGAGAGGCAATCAAGACTGCGGCTCTCTTCCGCAGCCCAATGACCGTAGCAACAGTGCCCGAACCGGAACGAACGGACGACGGTCGCTCGTTGACGCGCAACTCTCGGACGTTGTTGCTGCACAGTCCCTCAGGGCAGTTCCAGCGTCGCCGCGATCAGCCGGTGGTCGGAGCCGTTGGCGCTGCCGACGTAACAGCTCCGCACGCGCCAGGCGTCGTCGGCCAGGATGTGGTCCAGGCGCATCCAGGGAACTCCGGCGGGCCAGCAATACTGCCGGGTGCAGGGGAACGAATAGCCGTAGCCGGTTCCAGCGAGATTGAACGCATTCTGAAATCCAAACCAGTGCGCGCGGTACAGACTGCTCTCGCACGGCGCGTTGAAGTCGCCGGCGATGAGCGTGGGGGATTGACCCCGGTTCGCTTCGACAAAGTCCCGTACCGCGACCATCTCCTCCGCCCGCAGCTCCAAGTAGTGCGACAGTCGTTCGCTGCCGCGCTGCGTGATTGGCGACGACAGGTCCAACTCCCGCAATCCGTGGCGCGGCGTCATCTGATGCACGTTGAAGAACATCACTTTGGTCGACGGCAGTTCCAACTCGCACGCCAGGACCGCATCGCGGTCGAAGGCGTCACAATGTCCCACCGACACCCGCTTCACCGGATAGCGGGACGCCAGAAAGAATTCGCGGTCGCGGATCGAGTGCCAGGATTCAAAGTACTTTTCGAGCAGCTTCGAATGGCTGCGGGCATCCTGGAAAGCGACGACATCCGGGTTGAACCGGCTTATCTCCGCCAGCACGCCGGCGAAGTCGGGTTGGAAGTCCTGGACGTTGCAACTGATGACTTTCAACGTGCGGGACATCGAAGTCGCGGGCGACGCCCCCAGCCAATGCGAGACCGGCAGCGACAATCCCATGATCGGCACGGCCACGATCGTCACCGAGATCAGGTTCACCGGGACCGACGCACGGTGCCACCGGCCCGACGCGATCAACAGCGCCAGTGCGGGAGCCATGTACGGGATCCGCGGCGCGTAGGTCAGTGCCGAACTGAGCCACCAGTTCTCGGACACGGCGAACAACAACCAACTGAGCAGCAGCAGCAGGCCGAGGTTGGCCCACGACAACCCCGCCACGGCGCGTGCGACCACCGTCGGTGATTTCACAACGCTGGCGGGTGGCGATGACATGGAAAACGTGTCCGCGGGTTTCGCGTCAAACTCGGCAAGGATGTATGACAAAGCTGGGTTCCCGGCAATCGCAGATCGCGCGGCGTTATGAGGTACGCGGCTCAGGCTGAATCGTTTAACCCTGAGCCAACGGCGAAGGCGTCGGGTGCCAGCGCCCTGATGTATGTGAGGACAGTGCCAGCGGAGACAGGCGCGTCTGCCCGCTCCGCCTTCGCCGTTGGCTCAGGGTTAAACGATTCAAATGAGTTTCTTTCCCCCGCGTGGGATCTGTCGCGGATCACGCGGCGTCATGGCGGGTCATGGTGAGGAGACAAGTGCGGCGGCCGGTGCTGCGGTTCCCAATCCGGTTGACGGTTGGCCTTGTTCGGCTCGGTGGACCAGTTGCGCCATTTCCCAGGCGGTGACGTAATGAAACCGGAAGTTCGGTTGCAGCGCATGCAGTTCCGCCAGTTCCTGATGAAACAATCGCATCCGGTCACCGAGCAGCATCTCCATGTTTTCAGTCTTGCAGCCGTGCGTGTGGAGCTTGATGAACCGCCAGTTCGGCCGCTCTTTTACGGTCACGCCCGCTTTCAGCCAGAGTTGCATACGGCGGAGTGACGGAGGGTGGTTGCCCAGCAGATCGCCATTCTCGACGCGCGGCAGCAGCCCGAACTTGCGGCGCGAGTGATCGAACAACAGCGGCCCCTGAATCATCAGCAGGCTGTCGTCCGGTGGCGTCGCGCCGACTTGGGCCCGGATGCCGTGATCGTGTGATTTGCACCGACCCGGAATG
>JANMLE010001102.1:0-3480 GCA_031372385.1 Planctomycetota bacterium
CCACCGAGCAGCAACAGTCCGACCGCGCCGAACCATCGGCCGGGGGACACGGCAACGGTGTTCAATCGTGGCGGGACGGGACTCATCGCCGCATCGTAGTGATCTCGCAGAGAGTCGACCACGGTGCGATCATCCGGCCGGCACTCATCGTATTCGTCGCTGTTGATACCGGCGCAATCCAATTCAGGGGCCGGCCCGACAATTGACGATGGCGGCCATGTGGAAAGCTCCTTTCCCGCCAAACACTGGTCGACTAATCGTCACGATTTGACGCCACGAGCCTGATCTATTCCGTCAAACTGGGCCAACTGACGTTTCCTTTTCAGCGTGGCCGGCTATAATCCCGCCTCACTTTGATGGACAAGTGTGTCTGTCGGGTAGGAAGATGACCGCCGCTTTTGTCCACCTCCGCTATTGTTTTCTTGCTCACTGCCCACGTCGCAGAGTCCAAGATCGCCAAGCCCGGTGACGCTCGATGGCCGCGTCCCAATCGGATTCCCCCGCAGGCGAGCAACTCCAGAATCGCTCGCCACGGTGAAATCGGTTCGACGTTCCGCTTTCGGTTTGGCTTCGATCTTCCCTGTCACGATTCACGTGGCAGCCAATGGACCTGTTTTTTGGCGGGCGTTTCAGGCCCGCGAAGGATGACGATGAGCAAGAATCTGTATGTTGGGAATCTGTCGTTCAACACGACCGCCGATGATCTGCGAGACCTGTTTTCGCAGCACGGCTCGGTGACGTCGACCCAGGTGATCTCCGATCGTGAGACGGGCCGGTCGCGTGGATTCGGTTTCGTGGAAATGGCGGACGGTGCCGAGGCGGCCGTCAACGCGGTGAACGGCGCGGAATTCCAGGGACGTGCCCTGACCGTGAATGAAGCCAAACCGCGTGAAGAACGTGGCGGTGGTGGCGGCCGCGGTGGATACGGCGGTGGTGGTGGCGGCGGATACGGCGGAGGTGGTGGTGGTGGATATGGTGGTGGCGGCGGTGGCGGCCGTTACTAATGGAACCGAGTTGAGTGACTCTCGACTCCCAAGGCGACTGACGAGGAAACGATTCGCGGTTCGGGGAAGGGTTTCCCTTCTCCACCGCGTCGATCGCCTGAAAGATGTGCCGGACCGCTCACTGAGCGCGACCGGAATTCGAGACGATGCTCTTGATGCGTCTTGTGCCGGAGCCGGTCAATAGCCGACTCCGGCGATGCTTTGAGTTTGCCTGTGACGGGTTTTCAGAACCCGTCCGGCAAGCCGCTCGACGGGGCATGGAGACCCGTCTTGCAAGAACTCTCAGCATGTCTCGATGCCGTTTATGAATCGCGGTGGGTGAACCCGGCCTTTACGGTCGGACCCTGCGTGGTGCGGGCTTTCATCCCGTGACCAGCGAGTCTCACCAGCCATCCCGCGGTTGCGGTGTCAACGATGGGGAACGTTCGGAAAGCGGGCGCAACACATTCCGTGGCCGAAGTCGCAAAACTTCGTAGCCGAAGTCGCAAGACTTCGGTTCGAACTCCCACGAGTTCGGCCACATCGGAAGCGCGTTGTGGTCGCGATCCTGCATCGGCCCCCGCGCGGCTGTGATGACTCCTGGTGGACGCGGTCTTTCGACCACGTCATTCAATTTCTGTGCCGGCGAACCGCTGGCCGAACTGTTAGGAACCTTCTTTGAATTCGCCTTCGTTTGCTGATTTTGATTTTGTCGAGCCGATCCGGCTGACACTGCAGAATGAAAACTACACCACGCCCACGCCGATCCAGGCGCAGGCCATTCCCCATTTGCTCGCCGGACGCGACCTGCTGGGTTGCGCCCAAACCGGGACTGGAAAGACGGCCGCCTTTGCGCTGCCGATCCTGAACCGGTTGGCGCTGTCGCGGCGGGCTCCCGTTCCCCGCAAGCCGCGCGTGCTGATTCTCGCCCCGACGCGGGAACTGGCGCAACAGATCGACGAGAGTTTCACCACCTACGGTCGCGGCCTGAAGTTTCGACAGGTGGTCATCGTCGGCGGCGTGAGCCAACAGCCACAAACTCGGGTGTTGAACCGCGGCGTCGACATCCTCGTCGCCACTCCCGGCCGCCTGCTCGACCTGATGAACCAGGGGGCCGTGCGGTTGGATGGCTTGGACACATTCGTGCTCGACGAGGCCGACCGGATGCTCGACATGGGCTTCCTGCCGTCCATCGAGCGGATCATCGCGGCCCTGCCCGCCGAGCGGCAGTCCCTGTTTTTCTCGGCAACGATGCCTCCGGCGCTGGCCCCATTGGTCGGTAAGTTGCTCCGCGATCCGATCCGGATCGCCGTCGCACCGCAAGCCACCACGGCGGAGCGGATCGAGCAGCATGTGATGTTCGTCGCCCGTGAGGACAAGAAGGCGTTGCTGCAGGACATCCTGTCCGACAGCGCCGTCAGCCGGGCGATCGTGTTCGCCCGCACCAAGCACGGGGCCGACAAGCTGGCCAAATGGCTGGATGCCGTGGGGATCTCGACCGACGCCATTCATGGCGACAAGTCGCAGGCCGCGCGTCAGCGGGCTCTGTACGGGTTTCGTGACGGACGGACTCGCGTGCTGGTGGCGACCGACATCGCGGCGCGCGGCATCGACATCGATGACATCTCGCACGTCATCAACTTCGACCTGCCCGTCGAACCCGAGAACTACGTGCATCGCATCGGCCGCACCGCGCGGGCCGGTGCTGAGGGGATCGCCCTCACGTTCTGCGACGCAGATGAGCGCGCCGCGCTGCGCGGGATCGAAAAGATGATCAAGCAACAGATCCCCGTCCGGACCGATCATCCGTACCACCTGCAAATGAGTTCCACGCCATCGGGCACCTCGCAGGCCGCCCGACGTCCGGTTCGTCCGGCGCGCCGGCCCGGCAGCGCCCCCGGCAATCGCCCGTTTGGACAGGGTCAGCAAGGCGGCGCCAACGGCGGTCGCCCGGCACGACGGCCCGCACCAAAGGCCGCGCAGGGACGCCGGTTCGGCGGACCCCAGGACCGCTAATCTACGATGTCATGCCGCTGCCCGACCGTCATCGGTCAAGCAGTGCGCGACAGATTTGAGTTGAACCATGAGTTGAACGAGGCCCCGGCAACAGATCGTTGCCGGGGCTGTTCTTTTCACGGTGATCGCCGACTGATTTCCATGACGACGTTGTCGATGAGACGTAGTCTGCTCGTTCCAGTACGGACACTGTTGATACGGTTGTTGAGCGACATGAGAGAGCAGTCTTGACTGCCTCAGTCAGCCGGGCGTGATGTCCGGCAGGCACCCCACTTCGACAGCCCTCTTCATTCGCGCTCCTTTTGATTCGCGCGGACATCATCTTGGTCCGCGCGAATCAAACGGAGCGCGAATGAGAATGTCACCATCCGGCGGCTTTGCCCTGCGTTCGACGCCAGTCAGACGCGCCTTGTAGGCGTCCGTCGCGGATCAGGATTGAATGGGCGTCCCCCTGACGGCGGTATTCTTGCTCTGGCTTCTT
>JANMLE010001131.1:0-3624 GCA_031372385.1 Planctomycetota bacterium
CTGCTTCGAGGCGGGCTCCAGCGGGATCATGGCTGCGCAGATCTTCACCGCCCGCCAGGCCGAGGAGTTTGTGAAATGGTCGAAGTTCGCGCCGCGGGGCTATCGCGGCCTGAACACCGGCGGCTGGGACGCCCGCTTCACCACTGTGCCGGCGGCCGAGTTCACCCGCCGGGCGAACGAAGAGACGTTCGTGGCGATCCAGATTGAAACGCTGCAGTCCGTCGAAGAGTGCGAGGCGATCGCAGCCATCGACGGGGTGGATGCGCTGTTCGTGGGACCGGCGGACCTGAGCCAAAGCCTGGGCGTCACCGGTCAGTTCTTCGACGAAAAATGTCTGGCCGCCATCGACCGCGTGTCGGCGGCCTGCCGCAACTCGGGGAAACAGTGGGCCGCCGTCGCCTTCAATCCGCAGCATGCCGACATGCTGGTCGAAAAGGGTTGCCGCATGATTTCCCCCACGAATGACACCCGGATCGTGGTGGCCGGAGTGGCGTCGGCCAAGAATGACTTTGCGAAATTCTTCGGGCCGACGTGAACCGATCGGGCTAGCGGAAGAGCTGTGTCCGCGACGCACCTCGCGGAACCTCGCCGCGAACGTTGCCGTCTCCGGAGACGGCCACCCGCGTTTCCGGCGGCTTCTCTGCCAGCGGCAGATGATTCAGACGCGGCCGGAACGTGACGACCAGCATCAGCGGCAGATACCACAACACATAGATCCCTCCCTGGTGCGGATACCAGAACTGCGTCGCCACAACCACCGCCGTGGAGTGGGCGAGCAGGTGTTCCACATTCTTCCGCTGCGGCCAGATGGTGAGCACGATCAGCATCATCAGGAAGGTGGCGAACACGGGAATGCGATACGCGGGGTTGTAGAGACTCCAAAAGCCGACGCCCCCTTCCGCCTGAAACTTCAGCACGCTCCAGTCGATCGATCCCAGCGTCTGTTGTTTGAAGGACATCGAATCGGCGGAGGTCAGGATCAGGCTTCCCAGGAGCACCGCGCCGGTCAGCACCAGCGCCAGCCCAAACTTCAACGCCCCGCGTTTCCAGTAGAACGCCATCCAGATCGGCAGCAGGAAGATCGGGAAAAAGACGGTTCCGCACGCCAAGCCCAACAGCACGCCGGCCACCATCGGTCGACGATGCATGGCGACCGCCCAGACAATCAGCGCTGCCGGTAACAGATGGTTGACCTTGCTGACATCGTAGGCCGTGCAGGGGAGCAACAAGTACAGGGCCGCCATCGACAGACCCAGACTGGTGTCGCTGAAATGCCAGCGACCGATGGCAATCAGACCGAGGATCACTGCCAGGTGAGAGAGGAACGCCATCGCGCGGGCGGCCGCGATCTCGGTGCCGCCCGCCAGCGGCACAACGGGCGTCGCCAACAGTCGCCCCGCGGGCCCCGTCTCCGACGTCGAGTCTTTCGAGTCTGTGGTGTCCGTGGCCGAGGCGTCCTGGCGCTTGAGCAGTTCATCCGCGCCGCGCACCGTTCGCACGGCCGCCAGATCCGGCTGCTCGGTCATGATCTTCGTCGTCTGGAACAACAACGCCGAAGCACACAGGAAGGCCATGCCGGCGGGATTCAAGTTTTGCTCCAAGCGCGGTCGCCGCGTGAACACCGCATCCAACATCAGCCGGATCAGCAACAGGCCACTCACCGCAAACAGGAAACAGTATCCGACCGACGGAAGCAGGGACGTCGCGCGCACCAGCAACAGGCCGGGGGCGAGAGACAACAACAGCATCAGATCCAGGTTCCGCACGGACCAGATTCGGCCGAACTTGAAGAAGACAGCCAGAATCAGGAGCAATGACAGATAGAACCAGGTCGGCTCGTTGACGTGATATCCGCTGAGTATCTCTTCCATGCCGCAACTCCATTCCGGAGGGCGATCAGAATTTGGACCAAACTCGATCCAACTCGCAACTCCCAACACCAGCGACAAGGCAATGACAGCATACGCTTGGGGAAGCCGGTTGAAAACTCCCCCGGCGACTGCTGCGCGACTCGCAATCCCAGACGGCACACCCCACGCCACCCCCGGACCGCAAAGTCGGACGAGTCTGCTTCACCGGAATCCCCCGCCAAGATGGTCGTTTCGATGAGTTGCAGTGCGGATTTCACCGGACCAAAGCCTCTGCGCGGCGATGGTGCGATACGGCGTCGACCGCCACTCGACACTTGTATTCATGGCGTCGTCGGTGAAAATCAACCGGCCGTCGGTGGAACACTGGCGGCTGTTCCGAAGTTGGACTGGGAGGTGGCCGATGTCAGCCGTTTCGAAGCCGCGTTACACATTCGAAGAGTATCTCGCCAGGGAGCGGGCCGCTCCCGGCAAGAGCGAATACTATCGCGGGGAAATCTTCGCGATGGCGGGTGGCTCGGTGCGCCACAACACGATCAGCGTCAACTTGGTTGTCAGTCTGGGCGGTCGCCTGCGCGGCACACCGTGTCGACCCTGCAACAGCGACCAGCGGATCCGCATCCCCGCGAACGGTCTTTCGACCTATCCCGATGTGTCGGTTGTCTGCGGTGAGGTTCAGACCGACACTTCGGATCACGACGCGATCGTCAATCCCCGCGTCATCTTCGAAGTCCTGTCGAATTCCACGGAAAGCTACGACCGCGGCAAGAAGTTCGATTTGTATCGCCAGTTGGATTCGCTTCAAGAGTACATCCTCGTGTCGCAGGACGAGCCGCTGGTCGAACGCTTTGTGCGTCAGGATGACGGGAGTTGGCTGCTCACCGTGCTCAAGGGCCGGGACGCGGTCCTCGAATTCCAATCGCTGGCGGCCGTCCTGCCGCTTGCCGAAATCTACGAGGACGTGACCTTCGGGCCGGAGGAAGATCCGACAGTCGTGTCTGCGTCAATGAAGTAGGTGCGACCCCAGCTCAACCATTGGCACTGAACATGGCGGCCGGGTTGCCGCTTCAATGCGGTGCGTCAACAGGCGGCTTCTCTGGAAGCGGGACGTGCATTTCCCGCAGAAACCGCGACGGGACGCTTTCACGGCGTTTGCCCCATTTCATGCGGGTCAATGCGTGCGAGATCGTCAGAAAGTCGCGAGCGCGGGTGATTCCAACGTAGGCCAGGCGCCGCTCTTCTTCCACCGCCGTCGGCGACGCCTCGTCGTCGATCGAACGCTGGTGAGGCAGGATCCCCTCTTCCCAACCGACGAGGTAGACGCGGGGAAACTCCAGCCCCTTCGCGCTGTGCAGCGTCATCAGCTTGACGGCCGGCTGCTCGAATTCGTCCGACTCCCCGAATTCACGATCGTTTCCGGCGAGCGATGACTCTTCGAGGAAACCCATCAGGCTGGGGTGTGTGGCCCGTTGCTCGTATTGCTTGATGGCCGTGACGCACTCTTCGATCACGGCGGTCCGCGCCAGTTGCTGTCCCGCGTCCTTGTATTGCTTTTCGATCTCGGACTCGTAGTCGATGACGTCGATCAGCGATTCGAACGTGGCGGCCATGCTGGCACCGCGCGCCTCGAACCGTACGCGATACTCATCCAGCAACTGCCGGAACGTCCCGATCGCGGCGGCGGTCTTGGAGGTGATCACCTTTTCCGCCGCGGCTTCCGCGACGACGTCGAACAGTTTCCGGCCCGACTTCACCG
>JANMLE010001159.1:0-2159 GCA_031372385.1 Planctomycetota bacterium
GGTCAACAGGGTCAGCAGGGCGGCCAGCAGGGCCAGAACCAGCAAGGCGGCCAGGGCGGCTTTGGTGGTGGTCAGTTCGGCGGTCAGGGCGGTCAGGGTGGAGGCCAGCAAGGCTTTGGCATCGGCGGTGGCATCGGTGGCCAGGGTGGTGGTCAGGGTGGTGGCCAGCAGGGTCAGCAGGGCCAGCAGGGCGGCGGCCAGACGATCACCATTCAACAGCCGGTCGTCGAAACCGTCACGGTCATCACCACGGTCAGCGTTCCGGACGGCGGCACGGTGCTGCTGGGTGGAGTCAAACGACTGAAGGAAGGCCGCAACATGTCCGGTGTGCCGATCCTCAACAAGATCCCGTACGTCAGCCGCCTGTTCAAGAACACCGGGGTGGGCCGCGAAACGGAAAGCCTGATGCTGATGATCACCCCGCGCATCCTCATCCAAGAGGAAGAGGAAGAACTGCTGGGGATTCCAGCCACGTAAACCGAGGCTCTGTCGCAAGTCCTCGGCCGCCGCGATCTCACGGGCAGATCGCGGCGGTTTTTTTCTTTGACCTCCGGAAAGCACCGATCGTCCCGCCATCATTCCCAATCCTTGTCTTGGCGGAATCACCACGGCGGGCGGGAAACTCGGCAACACGGCAATCAGCCGTTCCCGCACAACCATCCACTACCCACCATCCACTACCCACTTTCCGCCGTCGTTTGGTAGACTGCGGGCCAACCATTCATCAGGCCCCGGGCGATCGTTCACGCTCGGAACCGTCCCCACTTTCTGACGATTCGCGAGATTCACAACATGTCGATGGAAGGCTATTCACCCGAAGAACAAAAGCGGCGCAAGCTGGCGGCCGACTGCATGAAAAAGGCCACCGAGGCCATGCAGAAGGGAAGCTGGGACTACGCCTGCCAGATGTTTGGCACGGCGGTCAAGATGTGGCCCGACAATGTCATGCTGCGGCAGTCGCTGCGCGGCTGCCAGCGCAAGTTGTACAAGGACAACAAGTCGGGCGCGAGCATGGCCTTTCTGAGGGTCAACGGTGCCCGCTCGAAGATCAAGAAGGCTCGCACCGCCAAGAACTGGGCCGAAATGGACCAGGCGGCCGAAGAGGGTTTGACGATCAATCCGTGGGACGCCCACTTCAACGCGGATCTCGGTGAAGCGACGCGCGAGCGGGGTTTCAACGAAGTCGCCACGTTCGCCTATGAAACGGCGACCAGTCCCGAAAGCGCTCCCGAGAACAAAGACTTCCTGATTGCCCTCGCGGGAATGTATGAGATCCGTCGCGATTACCGGAAGGCGGTCTCCACGCTCGACAAGGTCATGCGTCTCGACCCGCTCAACGGCGCGGTCCGCTCGAAGATCCAGGCGCTGGGCGCGAACGAGGTGATCGATCGCGGCAACTATTCCGATGCGAAGACCACCAAGGATGTTCGGACCGACACCGTCAAACAGGGCTACGAAGAGTCGGTCAAGGGCGATGCCAAGACGGGGAGCGAAATGCTCGCGCCGGGCGAGTCGCAGGAAAACGACTTGCAACGCGCCATCAAGAAAGATCCGGCCAACACGGCGAACTACACCAAGCTGGCAGATTTCTACAAGCGGGAAGGCCGATTGGAAGAAGCCGCCAAAGCCTACAAGCAGGCGCTGGACATCAGCGGCGATGCGAACATTCGTGAACAAATGGAAGACGTCGAACTGGAGATGGTCCGCAAGAATCTGATGTTCGCCAAAGAGGCTGCTTCCAGGAACCCGGCAGATGCTGACGCCAAGCAGAATGCCTTCGACTTGGCGAAAGAATTGCGCGACCAGGAGATCGAGGTTTACAGTCGGCGGGTCGAACGCTATCCCGCCGACTTGAAGATCAAACACGAACTCGCCCAACGATTCATGGCGTCCGCCAAACATTCGCTGGCGATCCCGTTGTTGCAGCAGGCGTCCAAGGACATCAGGATTGAGGCTCAGGTTCTGGTCAGCCTAGGCAAGTGCTTTTTGGCCCAGAAACAAAACCCGCTGGCCACGCGGCAGTTTCAAAAGGCGATTGAAAAACTCAACGCCAACGACCAGCCCGAGCCGTTCAAGGAGTGCCACTATCTGCTGGGACGGCTGGCCGAGGCGGGCAAGGATCTGCAACAGGCGGAGATCCACTACAGCGAAGTGCTGGC
>JANMLE010001172.1:0-5422 GCA_031372385.1 Planctomycetota bacterium
GCCGTCGACAATCGAGAACGGGTGCAGTCGCCAATTGGTGGTCGGCTGCAAACAGGCTGTTTTCTGGTCCCCTCTCCCCGGCTCTGCGGGGAGAGGGCTAGGGTGAGGGGCGAGCCGAAGCAGAAGAACCCCTCACCCTAATCCTCTCCCCTCCAAGGCGAGGGGCGAGGGGACCGGAAATGACCACCAATTGGCGACTGCACCCAACGGCTGCCGCGCCCACCACAAATGCAACGTGCTGGGATGCCCATGCCGAATCGACTTCTCCCGAGCCGACTCCGCATTGATGGCCGCCAACGGCAAAGCGACTTCGATCAGTTTCTTACGGTACGGTGCGGTCACTTCTTGCGGCCCTTCTTCGTTGAGTTCTTTCTCACCGGCAATTTCGCCACAGGTGGTGGCGAAAGCTCAGCGTCCGCAGCGTGCCGCACCTGCGACTCGGCCAACTCATAGAACTCGTGGAGCTTGGCTTGCAGCAGCTTCTTGTCGGGCATTTGGGTCTGGTACTCGGCAACCAGAGCGGGCGACATGGCCCGGCTCAGAGCATACTCGACGACTTCATGATCCTTCGTGGCGCAGAGCAACACGCCGATGGAAGGCCGCTCGTGCGGCTTCTTCACGTCCCGGTCGAGGGCTTCCAGGTAAAACTCCAGCTTGCCGAGATGCTCGGGTTGGAATTCCTCGATCTTGAGTTCAAAGGCGACGAGGCAATTGAGTGCCCTGTTGAAGAAAGGCAGGTCGATGGCGAAGTCGCGTCCCCCCACCTGAAGCGGGTACTGGCTGCCGACAAAACAGAAATCGCGCCCCAGTTCGATCAGGAACTGCTTGAGTTTTTCGACCAGTGCCTGTTCCAAGTCAGCTTCCGAGTGATCGGCCGGCAGTTGCAGGAATTCGAGGAGATAGCTGTCCTTGAAGATCGTCGCCGCCCCGGGGTGAAGTTCTCGCACCGCTGGTGCGAGTTTTGGGGGAGAGAGAACGACCCGCTCGAAAAGTGCCCCATTGAGCTGGCGTTCCAGCTCCCGTTTGCCCCACTTCTCGCGAATCGCCATACGCAGGTAGAACTCACGTTCTTCGTCCCGCTGACTACGGCTCATGATGAGCAAGTTGTGGGTCCAGGACAGTTCTGTCACCAGTGGTGACAGTTTTGGCCGGTCCCGGTAGGTCTCGACAAACTGCATCATTCGCCACAGGTTTCGAGCCGAGAAACCTTGGGCGTTGGGCTGCTGCCGCTGAATGTGCTCGGCCAGGGCCTCGACCGTTCCCCTCCCCCAGCCGTCATCGCCAATCTTCCGCGTGATGAATTCACCGATGCTCCAGTAAAGCTCGATCAGCGTCGTGTTGACCGCTGCCACGGCGCGAGTTCGAGCGGCGGTGATCAGGCCGAGCACAACGTCGAAGTCGGCTTGGGGCGTGACCTTCGCGAGCGATGTCCGAGTCAGGCTCTTCGATCGTCCGATGCCTGCCTGGCTGGTCGCTTTCGTTTCCTTCGTCGGTCGTTTCTTCATGCTGGCTCCTGTGCCCGTGCGAGCAACTCGGCGAAGTCGTAGTTCACACTGGTCACGCCGAAGTCAGGCTCGCGCCGGAAGGGCTGGCGCAGGTAATGGACGCGGTGGCTGTCCGCGTCCGTGAACTCGACGATGGCGAGGATGAAGTCGTCCGGCTTGTTCAGCGAATACAGGATTTCGTTCCGCGTCACCGTGATCGTCGCCGCGCCGGTGACACGACCTTTGACCTCAATGAACCGCAGCTTGCCGGTGCCGGGGACGCGGCTCTCGATGTCGTAGCCGAGCTTTTCCAGCTCGCGGTCGGTTGGTTCGAAGCCAAGGCTTCGTTCGATCGCCATGATGACCGCGCGAGCGCGGGCGGCACTGGCTTGCGTGTCGGCGGGTGACGTGGGGGCCGCGATTGTTCGGCCGGTCATGGCAGCGAGCAGTCCCATCGGGACGACCAGCAGGCCACCGAGAACCACCGGCGGCAAGGGGGAGATTTGAGCTTCGAGCTTCAACTCTTCCAGCCGCTTCTGCAACCGCCCTTGCAGCAGATCGGCACGCTTACGGGCCTCACCGGAATTCAGCTTGGCATTGGCTTTGCCGGCCCGCTCTTGGAGCTTGAGTTGCTCGGCGCGATGGTCCCAGTAGGTGATCTCCTTGGTCAGTCGGTCCTTGACCGCCGCTTCAGTCTTGGCGATCAGTGCGAGCTTCGGAACACGGACCTCCGCCAGATGCTCCGGCACGACGTGCGCGACGGCGTGTCCTTGTGCCTTCTGTTCCAGCTCGCGGTTGATCCAGGCACATTCGGGACGGCTCAGGATGGCCTCGACACCCGGCTCGCCATCGGCCAGCGGCCGGTAGTCGAGATAGGGCGCGTAGTTGACATGCCGTGCGGACCCGTCGGCATTCAGTTCCACGTAAAGCATCCGCTTGGACACGACACGACGCCCGCCCGATCGAGTCACACCAGCGTCTTGGATGGCATGTTTGAGGTAGAAGATCACGCGAGGTTGCATCCCGGTGTCACGTTCGTCCACCAGCACGGTCCCACGCTTCAAAAGATCGCGGTGGCGTTCCAGGGTGAGGTCGATCACCGAATCGAGCAGCGGGTGGCCCGGACAGACAAATGCGGCCAGCGGTTGCCCCGGTGGAGCGACGAGCGATTTCTCAAACGCTATGCGTTCATAGCGCGGCAGAACCGGTTCGCCAATGCCGATCAGGCGGTCTCTGTTCCGCACCGGCGCAGGAACATGGGTGATTTCGTAGCGGCGTGGCTCACGCTGCTTGGCTGTCCCTCCCAAGTGCTGGAACGCTTCGTGAAAGAAGGACTCGACGTAGTGCGGTTGCAAGCGACGGGCTTCGGCCCGCTCCATGTCTTCGCGGATGCGATGAACTCGGCTGATATCCATCGCGTCGTGGGCCAACACCCGCTCTTCCAGCAAGTCCTGAAGCTGACCGCGATCGAACGCATGATCCAAAACCGTAGTGAGCCGAGCACGGACTTCCGGCCGATCACCATAGCGGATAGCTTCGATCAGCAGTTCTCGCAGTGGTCGGCCCTCGAACTGGACCTTGCCGAGCACATCGAAGACCTGGCCGCCGAGTGCCTGACGAGCCTCCTCCAGCTTCTCCAACAGTCTGCGATAAACATCCCCTTCGCGAGTCTCATCGGCGACCAGGTTCCACAGATGGCAGACTTCGGTTTGCCCGATGCGGTGAATGCGGCCGAATCGCTGTTCAAGACGGTTGGGGTTCCACGGCAAATCGTAATTCACCATCAGATGCGCGCGTTGCAGGTTGATGCCCTCACCCGCCGCATCCGTGGCCAGCAACACTTGCACTTCGGGATCGTGCTTGAAGGATTCCTGGATCTTCAAGCGATCCTCGCGGCCGATGCCGCCGTGGATCATGACCACGGACTCTTTGCGTCCGAGCAACGTGGTGATGCGATTCTCCAGGTAATTCAACGTGTCGCGATGTTCGGTGAAGAGGACCAGCTTCTGATGCGGCGAAGAGATCGGCCGTGGAATCTTGTCGGACCTGTGGCCGGCGACGCGGTCGATGATGCTGCCGACACCGACGGCCGTGGTGAAGATTTCACTCAACAGGCTGGCCAGTTCGCGCCACTTGGTATCCGTGCCACTGCGCCGCACGCCGAGCGCGAGTGACTCCAGGCGTTGCAGAGTTTCAATCTCGATTTTCAACTCGGCGATGGACCGCGCCGCGGTGGCCTGGTCGAGAATCTCCTCCTCAGCGGCGGCGACCTCGTTATCCGGAGCGTCTTCAAGATCCTCAACATCTTCCTCATCCAACGTGGGAATCGAGGCCGTGAGGAATGTCACTGGCTGGCCACCGCGATGCAGGACTTCCAGCTCGCGCAGCCGGCTTTCCAGCCGCTCACGGCGGCGGCGCAACGACTGGTAGATGGCCTCGGGCGAAGAAGCCAGACGCCGTTGCAGAATCGTCAGCGCAAAACCGACCGTGCCTGCCCGTTTGCCGTTTTCGAGCGCATCGGCCCGGTTGAACTCCTCGCGGACATAGTCAGTGACCTCTTTGTAAAGGTGTGCCTCATCTTCCGAGAGTTTGTAGGGCACGGTGTAGGCGATGCGTTCGGGAAACAGCGGCGTGCCATCGAACTTGAGCAGGTTCTCCTTCACCATGCGGCGCATCAGGTCCGAGGCGTCCGCCACATGGACACCATCCCGGAAGCGGCCCTCGAAACGATCACCATCCAACAGCGCCATGAAGAGCTGGAAGTCTTCCTCCTTGCCGTTGTGCGGCGTCGCCGTCATCAGCAGGAAATGACGTGTGAGTGACGAAAGAAGTTGCCCCAGCCGGTATCGCTTCGTGTATTTGGTCTCACCGCCGAAAACCGTGGCCGACATTTTGTGGGCTTCGTCGCACACCACCAGATCCCAACGGCAGTCGGGGGTTTGCAGCTTCTGCTGAACATCCTCGTTCCGCGAGAGCTTGTCGAGCCGGGCGATGACCAGATTGGTCTCCAGAAACCAGTTGCCGGTTCGCGCGGCTTCGAGCTTGTCATTGGTCAGAATCTCGAACGGCAAATGGAAGCGGCGATACAGTTCGTCCTGCCATTGCTCCGCCAAGCTTCCGGGGCACACGATGAGACAGCGCTGCAGGTCGCCGCGTGCGATCAACTCTTTGATCAGCAGCCCGGCCATGATGGTCTTGCCCGCACCGGGATCATCGGCCAGCAGGAACCGCAGCGGCTGGCGCGGCAGCATGGCTTCATAGACCGCCGTGATCTGGTGCGGCAGCGGATCGACGACCGACGTGTGGACCGCCAACACCGGGTCGAACAGATGCGCCAGCCGAATCCGTTGAGCCTCAGAAACCAGACGGAACAGCCCTCCGTCGCCATCGAAACTCCAGGGCCGCCCGTGCTCCACGATTTCCAATCGCGGCTCGTCGTGCCGGTAGACGAGTTCGTTGGCAACCTTTCCAGTGGGAGTCTTGTAAGTAAGCTCCAGTGCCTCAGAGCCGAACCACTGGACACTGACGACCGTCACCAGGCTGTCAGGAACAATGCCGCGCACGGCCGCGTTGGGCTGGAGTTGTTCGAGCGTGATCATGTAGCCCTCTTTGCGACGGACGATCGTCTTGAGCGGGAAAACTCGGCAGCATAAGCAGCCGGACCATGCCGGGCCATCCAGTCAATACCCGCCATTCCAGTGTGGCCAAAGCCACAGCACACGCCGTCCGTCGCAAATTCAACTTTTACGTCGTCGTGTCGCTGTCGCAAGACAGAAGGATGATTCCCAGCAGCGAAGCCGCCCGGATTGCGGTTGAGATGTCGGTGCTATAAAGCCGACGTTGCAGTTTCTGGGCGAGGGCCGTGAAGCCACCCGCCAATTCTCCGGCCGCGAGAAAAAGTACGCGAACGCGGTGCGGGGGCGAGCGAAGCGCCCGAC
>JANMLE010001195.1:0-2302 GCA_031372385.1 Planctomycetota bacterium
CGTGCGACGCATGGGATTCGGAACCGTGTCCTACCCATCCCTGCCCAGTAGCAATTCAGCGGAGTCCAGCAAAACGGCGAGTTCCTGTACCGGCTTCACGATCGGGGTCTGCGCGGCGCTCCTTGTCGGGCTGCACATCCTGCTGCCTTTCACCGCCGTACCGCTTTCGCAGTCGGAGCCGAGCTTCGCAGGTGAGGTTTTTCCATGGGTGTCAGTGCCGACCAGGGAATCGCTGGGCGACCTTCAGAGCGCAGCAGGCACGGCACGGGCGTGCTCGCCGTTCGCGCTGGTGTGCATCGGGCTGTTCGCACCAAGAACCGGCCCGATTTGCAAATCCAACGGACGACACTGGTCGAGCGGCCTGTCGTCAGTCTCTGGAAACATCGTCGGCCTCTGGTATCATTCCGACGCTCCCGCGACCGATTCACTCGGTGAAGCACGCCGCGCGATTCCGAAGTGATTTTCTTGATCCTCCGAAAGTGAGATTCCCGTGCCCGCTCGATGGATTGCGTGGTCGGAAGTCAGTCATCAGTTCCCCGCCGCCGACGCCCCGCAGATGCTCGGGATGATCGAGCGGTTGATCGAAGCGACCGCGATCGCCGAGACCGAAGCCGACTTTCTGAAACACCAACTCACCGACATGTGCGGTGAACTGGGGGCCAGCGGCGCGGGGATCTTTGATCGTTCCCCTGCTTGGGTGGTCTCGGCGCAGACGGGACGCTGGAACGGCGGCGACCTTCCCAAGGATCTGCTGGCCGATGTGCTCGACCGCGATGCCGGAGTCTCCACGACCGACGGGCTGACCACCGGTTCGCTGGTGGCTGTTCCGGTGCGGACCAAAACCCGCGGCAGCGTGCTGACATTCACCGGCCGCCACCTCGCCGCCGAGATCCTGCCGCTGGCCGTGGTGCTCGGCAAGACGCTCGGGTCGTGCCTGGATGTTCTCTCGGACCGCAGCCGCGCCGCGCAACGGATCGAATGCCTGCGCGGGATCTTGAAGGTCTCGCTGACGTTGTCGACGGTGAAGGAAACCGAGCCGCTGTTGGAGCTGATCGCGCGCGAGGCGGTCCGAATCCTGGCCTGCGACCGGGCGAGCATCTTCGTCTGGGATCGCGAACACCAGGAAGTCGTCGCCTGCCCCGCGTTGGGGGTCGAGGGGAACTCGCTGCGGTTGTCGGATCGAACCGGAGTCGTCGGTGAAGTCATCCACTCGGGCAAGCTGCTTCGAGTGGACGACGCCTACCACGACGGCCGCTTCAGCAAGAAGGTCGATCAGGCGAGCGGCTACAAGACGCGAAACCTGCTGTGCGCTCCGCTGTTCGACGGCGAACACAAGTTGCTCGGCGCGTTCGAGGTCATCAACAAGAATGCGGGAAACTTCACCGCCGACGATGAAACGACGTTGGAGGATCTTTCCATCCAGGTGGCGATCGCCCTGAACAACACGCGCGAACGCGAATCGCTGCTGCGGTCGCACCGCCAACTGACCGAGCAACTGACCAAGGGAGTCACCCTGATCGGTGAGAGCCAGGCGATGCAGGCGATGCGCAGCACGATCCGCCGTCTGGCCGCGACCGATCTTCCCGTGCTGATCCTCGGTGACAGCGGCACCGGCAAGGAAGTCGTCGCCCAGACACTCCATTTTCAGGGGCCGCGCGCCGACCGGCCGTTCGTCGCGGTGAACTGCGCCGCCCTCACCGAAACGCTGTTGGAAAGCGAATTGTTCGGCCACGAAAAGGGGGCCTTCACCGATGCCCGGGAAATGCACCGTGGCAAGTTCGAGATCGCCGAGGGAGGCACCATTTTCCTCGACGAGATCGGCGACATGAGCCCCGGTGGTCAGGCCAAGCTGCTCCGCGTGCTCGAACAGAAGGTCATCACCCGCGTCGGCGGATCACAGGCGATCCCGATCAACGCGCGTGTGATCGCGGCCACCAACGCGCATCTGGCCGAGGCGGTTCGCGCGCGAAAATTTCGCGAAGACCTCTACTTCCGCCTCAACGTCGTGACGCTCGATCTGCCGCCGCTGCGTGACCGGCCCGAGGACGTGATGCCGTTGGCCGAACACTTTCTGTCGGCGTTCGCCGTGCAGGCGCGGCGGCCACGACTGGAGTTGTCTCCCGACGCCCGCAAGCGGATGCAGGCTCACACCTGGCCGGGTAACGTCCGCGAGCTCCGCAACCTGATGGAACGGGTGGCGTTCCTCGCGCCGAACGACATCATCGCCGCGGATGATCTGGCGTTTATCCTCAGCCCCGACCAGAACCGCTCGAACGAACCGTCACTGGATTTGGGCTTGAGC
>JANMLE010001215.1:0-2847 GCA_031372385.1 Planctomycetota bacterium
CCCGGGTTCCCCTCCGCCGGCGCCTGGGTCACCTACGCGCTGGGGAGCGAGAACCAGAATCTGCCCGGCTATGTCGTGCTCGGGAACAATCAGGGGATCAAGGGAGGGCCGCTCAACTGGCATGCCGGGTTTCTGCCGTCGTCGTACCAGGGAACGCTGTTCCGCTCCGAGGGGAATCCGATCCTGAACCTCAACCGGCCAGGTGATGTGACGCGGGAAGACCAGCGCCGGCAACTCGATCTGCTCGCCCGTCTGAACGACGAACATCTCAAGGCGCATCCCGGCGAAGCTGAGCTGCTGGGACGCATCCAGTCGTTTGAGCTCGCCTACCGGATGCAGTCGGAAGCGGTGAATCTGATCGACTTCTCGAAGGAGACCGAAGCGACACGCAAGTCGTACGGCTTGGATCAGTCGGTGACAAAGTCGTACGGGTCCAAGTGTCTGTTGGCGCGGCGGATGGTCGAAAGCGGCGTGCGCTTCGTGCAGGTCTACAGTGACGGCGAGTGGGACGCGCACAGCAATCTGACCGCCAACCACTCGGGCCACTGCCAGGCGACTGACATCCCGATCGACGGCCTGCTGACGGATCTCAAGCAACGCGGCCTGCTCGATTCGACACTGGTCATCTGGGGCGGAGAATTCGGCCGCATGCCAGTCTCCCAGGGCAAGGACGGCCGCGACCACAACCCGCACGGCTTCATCGCCTGGATGGCCGGCGCGGGGATCAAGGGAGGCACCAGCTTCGGCGAAACCGACGACATCGGCTACAAGGCGGTCGTCGACCCGGTCACCGTCCACGACCTGCACGCCACGATGCTGCACCTGCTCGGCATCGACCACAAGCGCCTGACCCACCTCCACAACGGCCGCCGCTTCCGGCTGACGGATGTCGCTGGGAATGTCATCGACAATATCCTGGCCTGAGGAAGGCGGGAGGCCGGAGGCTGAGCCACTGGTTATACTCCGACTTCTTCCGTGACGGTTCCATTGATGTGGACGAGTGCAAAGTGCGAAGTGATCAGTGCAAAGTGCAAAATGAACGGCACTCCGGCCCCAGGGCAAGGTTGGCACGACGACCATCTGACAACACAACCGGGAGCCTGTTCGTGATGGGAATCGTCATTACCTCCCGACCGCTTTGCGCTTTGCACTGATCACTTCTCGCTTTGCACTGAATCGTCCGGACCAATCCTTCCTAGTAGAACCACCTCCAGTCTCCAGCCTTCCCCAAAACACAACGTGCCATCCATGGACTGGCTGAAACGCTTCCTCACGCCACCGCTGATCGTCCTGGCGGCACTGTTGATGTGCTGTGAGGAATGGCTCTGGGAGCGCCTCACGTGGGTGACCGGTTGGATCGCCCGTTTCCCGCTCATTCGCTGGTACGAGCAGTTCCTGCTGCGATTGCCACCCTACCCGACGATGGTTGTTTTCCTGTTGCCGGGGACGCTGTTGATTCCGGTCAAACTGCTCGCGGTGTATTGGATGACCCAAGGATATTGGCTGCTGAGTCTGACGGTCATTGTCGGGGCGAAGATCTTGGGAACAGCCATCCTGGCCCGCTCCTACGTCGTCTGTCATCCCAAGCTGATGACGATTGATTGGTTCCGGCACCTGCACGATTGGTTGATTGCAACCCGCGATGGACTGTACGCGACCGTCCGGGCTATGCCGCTCTACCAAGCCGTTCGAACCCGGCTCGCGTCGATCAAGCAGGCGGTTCGCCGGATGCTGATTCGGTTCCGCGGCCGACGCGGTCTCTGGGCGCGCTGGCGCGCCATCCGGCGTTTGCACCGACAAGCCCAGTTGAGACGTCGCCGGAAAGTAATGCCCGGCGAATGACGAATCGGCGGGGTGGCACGCGCTGAGGCTTTGCGAAGGGCGTGGTCAGTCGGATTCTTCTCCCCTTGCCACGCCCATCGAAGACTCTGGACGTACCACACAATTGCCTCACTTCAGCGTGGCGGGATCGACGTCCCAGAACTTGATTGCGCCCTCCAATGTGGCGGTCACGACTTGTTTTTGCTTGGGCAGGAACCGCACCGACATCACATTGTCGACGTGCCCCTTCAGCGGTTTCACCCGCTTCCCCGTGGCGGCATCGACCAGCCAGACCGATCCGGAATACTGCTCGTCGGACGACGGGATCACCACCACGTTGGAATCGGGCAGGAACATCACGTCGTCGATCCGGGGACTGTTCACCTTGTGCGTGACTGTCGGCTTGCCGGTCGCGACGTCCCAGATTCGCAGTGGTCCGTCGATCGACACCGTGGCCATCAGTGTGTCGTCCGACCTGAAGGCGATCGCCAGGATCTTCTGCGTGTCCGATTCATTCTCGACACCCGCTTCAATAACGTGACCGACAAAAGTCGCCTGGACAGCGTTTCGTAGCACGGACGCCTCGTCCGTGCGCGAATGTCATGGGAGATTTCAGACGCACGGACGAGGCGTCCGTGCTATGGGGACTTTTGTCGGTCACGTCTTCAATCGTTTCCTGCGGCTTGAAGGTTTCCATGTCCCAGAACGTGACCTTGCCGGATTCGCCTCCCGTCGCCAGACGCTTGCCTTCGCTGGTCAGGGCCATGCTTTCGACGGACTTGTCATCAGCCTGCCACGTCTGAAGCAACTTGCGTTTCTTGGTAGCCGTCCATTCTGCAGAAACCCGTGATGCGTCGCATCGCGATGTTTTGTGGAACTCCGAAAAGGGGAGCGAAGCGTGACAAGGATGTCGATGGTGAGCGGCTGGTGGCCGAGAATGCGAAGCTTCGTCGGCGGAATGCGGAATTGTCGCGGCGAAACGACGAGTTGTCGCGGCGGGTGGCGGAACCGGAACGGCTGATGAAA
>JANMLE010001231.1:0-1080 GCA_031372385.1 Planctomycetota bacterium
CGCGCGGCAATCGTTTTGGTCCGCGCGAATCAAAGGGAGCGCGAATGAGAAGGCGAAGCGGTGATACCGGGCCGCGGCAGGGAGACACCGCTCGTGTCGCGACACACCGAGTAACTCTCGGAAGTAGAAAATGCACAGCCCCGAAGCGTCCATTGAGCATGAACCGCGGTTCAATGACCACGGTTGCCCGATGGTCGGGACGCGGGTATCGTTCCGCCTCGGACAAGCATCAGCACATCGGGGTTTCTGACTATTTCGAGGAGCAGTCGCGTGACGGAGCGAGTTGTCATTATCGGGTCCGGCCCCGCCGGGTGGGCCGCCGCCATTTATGCCGCACGGGCGAACTTGGAGCCGCTGGTCTTCGAAGGGGCGATGACCCAGGAAAACTACCAGCAGGGAACGATGCCGCTCGGCCAGCTTGCGTTGACGACGGAAGTCGAGAACTACCCCGGTTTCCCGCACGGCGACCTGTCGGGGTTCATGTCCAGCGCCCTGTCACCCGAGGGCTTGGAGGCTGTTCCCGAGTTCGACGATCCCGCGCTGACGGGGCCGCGTTTGATGCACCTGATGCGGCAGCAGGCCAAAAACTTCGGCACGCGGGTCATCACCGATGATATCGTCGATGTCGATCTGTCATCGCGGCCGTTCAAGCTGAAGTCGCTGGAGGGCGAGTCGACCGAAGCCCATTCGATCATCATCGCGACCGGTGCCCGAGCGAACTATCTGGGACTGGCTTCCGAAGACAAGTTCAAAAACTTCGGTGTCTCGGCATGCGCGGTTTGCGATGGGGCGCTGCCGCGGTTCCGCAGCAAGCCGCTCGTGGTTGTCGGTGGCGGCGACAGCGCGATGGAAGAAGCCAGCTACCTGACGAAGTTCGCCACCACGGTGTATCTGATCCATCGGCGGGGCGAGTTCCGTGCCAGCAAGATCATGGCGCAACGGGTTCTCGAAAATCCGAAGATCAACGTGAAATGGTTCTCGGGCGTCGATGAAGTGCTCGGCGACGACAAGGCGGGTGTGACCGGAGTCCGCTTGAAGAACCTGCAATCGGGCGCGACGGAGGAGATTGCCGCGTCGGGC
>JANMLE010001247.1:0-1415 GCA_031372385.1 Planctomycetota bacterium
CTCGAAGCACCGCCCGCGAACGAGACCGAAGGACTACGCGATCGTGCGCTGCTGGAAACGATGTACTCGGCCGGCCTGCGCGTCGCGGAGTTGGTCGGGATGAACATCGAGAACTGGGACCGCGACGCGAACATCGTGCGCGTCTTCGGCAAGGGGCGCAAGGAACGAATCGCGCCGATTGGCCGGCATGCGTCCAAGGCGTTGGGCCGGTGGCTCGATGTTCGCCAACCGGCCCCGGACGCCAAGCCTGCGGACCGCGAGGCAATCTTTCTGAATCGGTTTGGGACGCGGCTCACGACTCGCAGCGTCGGGCGGATGCTGGAAAAGTATCTCGCGTTGACCGGCCTCGACCAGTTGACGACGCCGCACACCCTGCGGCACACGTTCGCCACGCATCTGCTCGACGGCGGCGCCGATCTGCGCAGCGTTCAGGAAATGCTGGGGCACAAGAGTCTGACGACCACCCAAATCTACACGCACGTCAGCACCAAGCGGCTGAAAGAAACGTACGACCAGTCACACCCGCACGCCGCAAAAAACCGGAAGCTGGAGGAATGAAGGAGAAGGCAAAAGGTCAATGTGAGAATGAGACAACGCTCGCGCGACCACCATCGGCCTTGTCACTTTTGCCTTCTCTTCCGATGTCACCGGTACAGCCGCGCCAGTTCCCGAAGCTCATCCAGCGCATCGTCGATGTCCGGAACGATCGCGCCACAGATCCGCCCCTTCCGATCGCATTCCCCCAGCAGCAGCAGCTCTTCGAAGTCGGGCGAAGCGATCAGTCGATGATGAGCCCGATGGCCGATCGAACGGTTCCGGATCTGGTGGGACGCCATGTGATGTTCGATGAACCACGCCGTGCGCGGCGTGATGTGACCCTCCAGCGCTTCCAGTCCCGCCTCAACATGGTTGCCGGAGTCCAACCCCTTGCCGACATCATGCAGCAGCGCGGCGAGCTGGAATTCTTCGTCGTACGGCAGTTCATTCCTCGCCAGCACGTATGTCTGCAGCAGGTGGTACAGCACGTCCCCTTCGGGATGGTAGTGCGCATCCTGCATGACGGTTTCGAGCGGCACGAGCAGCGCTCGGTAAACCTGGAACCGGTCGACCGCCGCCTCGGCCGCGGCCACTTCGTCTTCCAGGCTCGCGTCGGGATACTCGGCCGTCAGGAAGGCCTCGAACTCCGCCAGTGAGGCTCGTTCCATCGCCTTGCCGGTGATCGAGCTCTTGAAGACAACGCTGTGCTTGTCGGGCGAATACAGCGTCAGTTCGATCGGAAACCGGTCGCGAATGTGAACGTGGGTGAAGACCCGCTCTTCGCCATGCTTGCACACACGCTTGTGCTCTACATCGTAGTCCATCCCTTCCTCATCAAGGCAGCCGGTCACGGCCTCAATGCTGGAAGCGAAGACATG
>JANMLE010001292.1:0-1766 GCA_031372385.1 Planctomycetota bacterium
GTCGAAGATGTTTCCGCCGTGGGCCGGGATCTGGCGTCCACCGACCGCCGTGCATTTGGACGGCGGGACGTCCTTCGCGATCCATTGCAGCCAGTCGACCGTGTGGATCGCCTGCTCCACCAAACCGTCCCCGGAGAGCCACGTGAAGTTGTACCAGTTGCGCACCATCCATTCGAGATCCGAGATGTCCTGGGGTCGGGTGCTGGCTGGCGGCATCGGCTTGACCGGCCCGGTCAGATAGGTGCCATAGACCGTCAGAACCTCCCCAATTTCGCCGCCGTGAATCCGCTTGAACAGTTCGCGCCGGGGATAGTCGTAGCGCCAGCAGAAACCGGCGACCATCGCCAGTTTCTTTTCCTTGGCGATCTTGACCGACTCGATGACCGAACGAACGCCGGGGGCATCGGTGGCCATTGGCTTCTCGGTGAAGATGTGCTTGCCCGCGTCGACTGCCGCGCGCAGATGGTACGGACGAAAACCAGGAGGCGATGCCAGCAGCACGACGTCACAGTGATCGATGACCTTGCGGTACGCTTCGAGCCCCACGAATTTCTTGTCATCGGAGACGGCGACCTGCTCGGCGATCCGCTTGTTCGTCTTCAGGCTGCCGAGAGCATTCTCGATCTGCGGTGCGAACACATCGCCGACCGCGACAAGCTTGACCTGCGAATCGGCGGTCAGTGCCTGTTGAGCGGCTCCGGTCCCGCGTCCACCACATCCGACCAATCCGACCTTGAGTTGTTCGCCACCCGCGGCGAACGCGCCGGCATTCATGGTCAGGTTCAACCCCATCGTTCCGGCAACGGCCGCACCGGTCTTGAGGAAGTCACGTCGCGATGCGTTGGAAGGGGTGCTGGATTCCGTCATGGGTTTCATCTCCACGTATGAAGGCTGGTAGGTCATTGCCGAAGGCGAGGTGATCATGCTACAAATCGGTCCCCCACGATGCGAGTGGGCGAAGGCGTTGCCGAGCAGTTTTTCGGAGACGGCCGATGGCCAGCAGGGGATTACATCGCTTGATTACAACTTCGGACAACATCGTCCGACATCTGCGCGCGGAAATCAGTTACGACCTTGTCATGGACGACGACATGCAGTTCGCCGAAGGGACATACCGGGTGCCGGGTGCTGACTGGCAGGTTTTCATTTTCTCTTCTCGTGATGTGAACGAGCCCGAGGTGATGCAACAGGTTTGGGAGAGTGGCGTGACGGGGGTCGTCGTTCAGTTTCCGCGTTGTGAGCGGCTGAATCGGACGGCTGTGGAGCGAGTGCTTTCCAATGTACTGGGTGTGTCCGAATGGGCGCAGGTTCGTGGCCCTGACTCCATGCAACTTCGGTAGTAAAAGACATAACACGAGCAGATAATCCCCCGTGACCAACGAATTGAATGCAGACGCCCGCCGATCCCTGCCGACAAACCGATTAGCCCTCCCAGACTATCCCGCCCTTTCCCGATGCCACGGAGTCGCCCATGTTGACGCTGACTGGTGCGCCGTTTCGATGTTGCGACGGTCTCCCCCGCCGGAGCTTTCTGCAACTCGGTTCGTTGGCTGTTGGAGGCTTGTCGCTGCCGCACCTGCTGCGGGCGGAAGCCAATCGCGGCAGCAGTGGCTCCGCGAAGTCGGTGATCATGGTCTACCTCTCCGGCGGATTGGCGCATCAGGACACGTTCGATTTGAAAATCGATGCCCCGAAAGAGATTCGCGGTGAGTTCAACGGCATCGACACCAGCCTGCCGGGTTACCAGGTTTCGGAGCTGTTGCCCC
>JANMLE010001347.1:0-1915 GCA_031372385.1 Planctomycetota bacterium
GAAGCGGTCGACCGGATCGTGGCGTTCGGCTGCAAGGTTGTCTGTGTCGTGGGGATTGTGGATCGCAAGGAGGGGGGCGCGGCCAACTTCGCGGCCCGCGGACTTCCCTTCCGGTCATTGTTGACGATTGAAGACTTTGGGATCGCGCCGCCGGTGGCCGTTTGATTTGACCTGACGGTTGTCGCAACCGCATTTTTCGCAGACCACCTCTGTTCAGTGAATCGCCCTGGCTCAGGGTGAGTGACGAGACCCACCCGTGCGGACCCCGCCCACCGATCCTTCGTCAGACGAACCTCGCGACGATGCGACCCCGGACTTCCGTTTCATTGACCCCGCGTCGGGCCCCGGCGATTTCTTCATTGAATTTCAGGAGGCGCGCGCCGAGGACATTGAGACGGCGTTCACCGTCGAAGATGAAGCGATCGAACTCACCGATGCGGACTTCATCGAGGAAGGACTGCTCACACCTGAATTGGCGGGTGAGACTTCGAGCGAGGTCGGCGGCCAAACCAAACCGCCCGAGGATGCCGCTCCGCCAGCACCTCCACCACCACCGCCTCCCCCCCCGCCTCCACGGCAACTCGTTCTGATCGGCGCGGGGCACACCCATTTGCAGATCCTGAAATGGTGGCGGCGGCGACCCTTTCCACGGACCGAATTGACGATGGTCACCGCCTTCGACCAGGCGGCCTACAGCGGCATGCTCCCCTCGACGCTGGCGGGACTCTACAAGCCCGACGACATGCTGATCGACATGCCAAAACTGTGCGCGCACTGCGGAGTGCGGTTGATCGTCGATCGCGCCAATCGGTTGGACCCGGTCGGCCGCGTCATCGAATTCGCGCATCAGCCCGCGCTGCCGTTCGACGTCGCATCGATCAACATCGGCTCGGTTCCCGCCGCCGAACCGCTGTGGCAGTCGCACCGCATCCTGATCAGCGTCAAGCCGCTCTCCACGTTTTTGCAACGCTTTGAAGTCCGCTTTCACGAGCTTGTCGAACAATGGCGCGCGGCGCCCGGAGACGAGATGCTGCAGATCGTCGTCGTGGGGGCGGGGGCGGCCGGAGTCGAACTGGCCCTCTGCCTGGAGCAGCACAAGCACGAACTGGAACTCCCCGCCGACGTCCGCATCGTGGATGGCAATGCCACCCTGATGAACGACTTCTCGCCGGGCACCGTCCGCCGGGTCGAGAAGCTGTTGAAGCTGCGCGGGATCGACCTGAGCCTCGGCTCGCCCGTGCAGGATTGCGACGACGAGGGAGCGGGGTTTCTCGTCTTGGAAAACGGCCAGCGGATTCGCGCCGATCTGGTCATCTGGGCGGCCGGGGCGGCACCACCGATGGCGCTGCGCGGCTTCGATCTGCCCAAGACCTCGCGCGGATTTCTCGCCACGCGACCGACGTTGCAGACCACAGCCGATGCGCCGGTCTTCATCTCGGGAGACGCGGCCGACATCGTGTCGTATCCGATTCCCAAGGCCGGCGTCTTCGCGGTTCGACAGGGCCCCATCCTGTGGCGCAATCTGCAAAACTGCCTGTCGCAAAGCCCGCTGGTCACGTTTCGACCCCAATCAAGTTTCCTGCGGCTGTTGTCCTGCGGCGACGGGACGGCGATCCTCGACTACAAGGGATTCACCTCCCACAGCAGCTTGGCGTGGATGCTGAAAAACTGGATCGACCGAAGCTGGGTCCGAAAGTTTCAGGTCCGCTGAATCGCACCGCTTTGGGGTCGGGCTTCCGAGGTGGTGTTTTCCCACGTTTGTAGCCGGATTCGCAAGAATTCGGAGCGTCTGAATGATCGTCCGAATTCTTGCGAATTCGGCGACTGGCTTGGATTCTCGACATTTCACACCTCGGAAGCCCTACCGCTTTGGGGTCGGGCGTTCAAACTGGACTTGTGCCGATTGCGACTTGGT
>JANMLE010000168.1:0-2100 GCA_031372385.1 Planctomycetota bacterium
CAACACATCTCCCTTCAGATCAGTGATGGCGAACGTCATCCGCACGCCGTCCGCTCCGGTCCTGCGATCGGGGCCGAGACGAATGGCGGCGCGCACTTCGTTGGACGCGGCGATTCCCGCGTCGATGATCCGGGTCATGTCGGCGGTTGTCAGCGCGCTGGTGCCGGGATGCGGAGTGACGAGATATCCGTCCGGCACGCTGGCTCCGTCACGCAGCGTGACCGCTCCGCCCAGAGGCTGATTCGCACCGCTGTTCGCGCCGGTCCCCCCCACTCCGATGAACGGCGCGATCACTTGCTGCGGTCCCTGCGCGCCGGGAGTTGGTCCGACCACTTCCAGGCCAATGCCGTTCAGCGTCAGGAAGCCGAACGGCAGGTCGATGCCGCTGACGGGGGCGAAGCCATTCAGCGTCCCCACGACGGTGGAGTTCGCGATGCAACCGACCGCGGCCCCGCGGCTCCCCCCCAGTGCGGCGAGCGCGATGAACTCCGCCTCCAATTCGCGACCGGAATTGGTCCGCTGCAGGGTGGTTTGTCCGGCCCCGGCCACGAAGCCCTGTTCGTGAGTGGCGTATCCATCCGCGCCCGGAAAGAAGACGCCGATCCCGCCAATCAACGTATCCCCGTTGCCGTCACCGTTGATGTCGCGGAAGATCGGCAACCCGCCCGGAAGCGTGGCGATCCCCCGGTTCTGCGAGTCACCGGGGATGCCGGCGTCGGTCCCGTAGGAGATCGGTGTCGCCAATGTTTGACCGGCCGGAACGTTGACGGGATCGATGTTGAAGCGGTCGCGTCCCGGAACGATCGTGCTGTCGCGGTTCGAGGCTTCGATGTCAAACAGGTCGACCGGTGGCGTGTGAGCGACGTCCGCCGGGAAATGCCCGCCGATGCCGACCGGAGCGACAAAGCCCGGCCCCTGTGTCGTCGAGACCGCGGAGTTCGGATTCGATTCCACCTCGCGTTGCAGGATCGTCGTCTGACTCAGATTGCGGACGGTCCGTGATGTCAGTGGCGCCGTGTCGTTCGCAAAGAACGCGGCGGTGCGAGCCTTCGAAACCGCGCCGTCAATCGCGAACGCAAGTGTCGCCGGATCGGTGATCGTATCGAGCACTCCCTGTTCCACGCGCACGCCGAGAATCGTTCCGTTGCGGTCGACGATCGCGATGATCGCATCGTTGCTCGGTGTCGCGACGGATGCCCGATCGAGCAAGGTCGAGACATTGCTCTGTGAGAGCTGCGGAGATCCCATCACCATGTTGTCGGTGACGAATCCGTCCGCATCCAGCGACGCCGTCGAAACGAACCGCGGGGTTTGGAACGCGGTCGTGATTGCGGACGGTCCACCGTTCGTGGCCGCCGCCAATACTTCGGCACTCACAAAGACGTTGTTGTTCACCGCCGTCAGCGCGGTGTCGATCGCGATCGGTGGGCTGGACGCGTTGGAACCACCCGAAGAAGTCAGCGGCGAACTGTGAGTCGCCAGGGGGCTGGTGTGCGTGACCGGCGGATTTCCCGCGGTGAGTGGCCGCGTTGGCGACGTCACTTGTCTGCCGGCATTGGGCAGGCCGATGGAATCGAGCACGGTGGGTGACGCAATGTCATCGCCAATGATTGCTGATGACGAGCTGCCACCGGATGCCGCGCGGAGGTTGTCCGACATTTCCTCCGACGCCGACATTGATGCCGACTGCGACTGTGGTGTGACCCACGGCTGCTGCGGCTGTGAGAGCGAGGGTTGCAGCGGCAACATCATCAACGGAGGACTGCCGAAGTTCGATTGCTGTGGAGGACCGCCAAACATTGTCGACGCCTGGCTTGCGGTGAGGCCCGGTCCATTGAGATTCGATGGCGACGCGGCGAAGGGGACAGAAGCCAACGAGTCGGTCGCCAGCGAACCCAAGACCAGTCGACATTCGAGGAGTTCACTCGTGCCGGTCCCCGAACCGGCGCAGAGAGGCCGCTCCTCCATGTCATCAAGCAGAAACCAATCGCGGATGGCACCGAGCCAGTTCATGAGCGATCTTTCCGTGCGGTCTGTCATCTTTGGCGAGCGACTCGGTTCCTCATCGTTGACGTTTCCGACAGAAGTGGTGAGCCGGGC
>JANMLE010001394.1:0-5321 GCA_031372385.1 Planctomycetota bacterium
CGGCGCGCCGCGCGTTCCGCAGAGCCTGCTGATGGCCCGGCGCTTGGTAGAAGCGGGCGTCCGTGTCGTCACCCTCAACTACAGCAAGTGGGACTGGCACGGCGGTTCGTACAACACGATCTTCAACCGCGAGAAGGAAGACTTCCCGATCTTCGACCAGGCGATCACGGCGCTGGTGGACGACCTGCAATCGCGGGGACTGTTGGACGACACAATGGTGCTGGTCTGGGGTGAGTTCGGTCGCACGCCGATGATCAGCGCGCAAGTCGGCCGCGACCACTGGCCGCGCGTCGCCTGCGCGCTGATGGCGGGGGGCGGCATCCGCGCAAGCCAGGTGATTGGCGCGACCGATCGTCTGGGGGGCGAAGCGGTCGAACGCCCGGTGACATTCCAGGAAGTCTTCGCGACGCTCTATCACCATCTGGGAATCGATGGAGCCAACACCACGATCCAGGACTTGCAGGGCCGCCCGCATTACCTGGTCGACGCGGGAACCAAGCCGATCCACGAACTGGGTTGATGCCTACTGTAGTCCCGCCGCTCCGCCGGCGGGACCTGCGGCCGCACGCGTTGTCGCGGCTGAAGCCGTCTTGAGCGAGCCACAGAGATTGCGGTCGACTCAATTGACCGGGGCATCGCGAAGTCGTTTCGATGCCTCACGCGGTCATGAATGAGAGGTTTTACGTCTAGCCCCAACGCCATCGGCGTGGGCGAGAATGTAGACACAGCGTTGATCGCTCCCACGCCGTTTGCGTTGGGGCTAAACGTGTCACTTGACGCCGCGTGAGGTTCATCTCCAGCCACCCGGTCGATTGCCCCTCGTCATCGGTCAGTCTCCGTCGCTGGCTTCACGTAGAAGGATCGAGTATCCCATCCGAGGATCTTCGTCCGATCTCTCCGCGAGGCCGCAGCCATGTCCCACATTCGCTTCGTCATCCCGCTGCTTCTGCTGTCGTCTGTTTTCTCAGGCAGCCTGTTCGGCGATGACGCCAAGGCTGCGAAGCGGCCTCCCAACATTCTGCTGATCTACACTGATGACCAGTCGCCGAAGACCGTGCGGTGCTATCCCGAGTCGTGGCCGTGGGTGAGGACTCCGCACATCGACGCCCTCGCCAAGAGCGGCATTCGATTCACGTCGGCGTATCTCGGCGCGTGGTGCATGCCGTCACGAGCCACGATCCTGACCGGCCGGCTGCCGCACGGGATCGAGTCGATGCGGATGGAGGGAACTTATCCGAACGCGACGTATGACCCGCAACAATGTCCCTTCTGGCCCCGCGTCTTTCGGGAACGCGGGTATCAGACGGTTCAGATCGGCAAGTGGCACACCGGCCACGACGCGGGTTTCGGGCGAGACTGGGATTACCAGATTGTCTGGAACCGGCCGAAGCATCCCGACAACGCGGGCAACTACTACGACAACCAACTACTCGCCTTCAACGGCGAGGAACGGATGACCGCGGGCTATTCGACCGACAACTACACGCAGTGGGCTTCCGACTACATTCGCGACCAGCATCGGGACGCGGCGAAACCGTGGTACTTGTGGCTCTGTTACGGAGGCGTACACGGACCGGCTCATCCGGCCAAGCAGCATGTCGGGACGTACAAGGACGCGCCAGTCACGGCACCCGCCGACATCTTTCCGCCGCGACTCGGCAAGCCCGCGTATCTCGATCTGACGCAGGCTTGGACGCGCGGGCCGGACGGTCAGCCGGTGATGGGAAAGAGCGGCGAGAAGTTCGGCGACGACAGCGCGAAGCAGGCGAGAACTCACGCCGAGTTTGTGAGGCAAGTCAACGAGTGCGCGCTGTCACTGGATGAGGGAGTCGGCCGAGTGATGGCCGCGCTGAAGGAGTCGGGCCAACTCGAAAACACGCTCGTCGTCTTCACGGCCGACCAAGGCTTCTCGATGGGCGAGCATGGATTCCGCACGAAGCTTGCGCCGTACGACGCCAACTTTCGCTCGCCCCTGATCATCAGCCGACCCGGCACAATCCCGCAGGGGAAGGTCTGCACGAAGCCTGTCGGTGGGCAAGACCTCGTCGTCACCTTCTTCGCGCACGCGGGCTTGGAACTCCCGTGGCGGATGGATGGTCGAGACCTCTCGCCCCTGTTGGCCGATCCGTCGCGCAGCGACTGGTCGCACCCGCTCCTCTACGAATTCACGGGCCACGATTTCGGCTCGGACGCGGCGAACGTCATCCAGGAAAACGGAACCGCCGAGTACAACAACGTCCCGTGGTACACCGCCGTTCGCCACGGCCATTACAAATACATCCGCTACCTCAAACCGGGTGAGATCGAAGAACTGTACGACCTTGACACCGACCCGGACGAACTCACCAACCTCGCCCCCAATCCGGCACACCGCACCAAGCTCGACGCCCTGCGCGTCACGCTGGTCAATGAGCTGAAACGGACCAACGCGGGCTTCGCGACTTTGCTGCCCGAGCCTTCCGCTCAACGCTGAATCTGTTTTGCTCTCCACCGTCGATGAGCAACGACGCAGAGGCACGTCCCACGCAATTGCGGGTCACAGAGGAAGCCGGGCCACGCCGCCCTTGCGGAGTGCGCCGCATGTGTGCCACCAACGCGGGGCCGCATTGCGTGGCGACAGCGACGCGTGTGCGGTTGGAGCCGCTGTGGGCGACGCCACGGAGACTGCACGCAATGCAACGGCCCGAGGGCATTGCGAAAACGCACCCTCCCCGGCCACCAGCGCGGCAATCGGCCAGAGCGAAATTTCGATCTGGCAGGTTTTACCGATTGGGTAACACCTGTCGTCGCGGCTTCGATTTCCTCCCCAAAGTGGGGGCCTGATTGTGACCACTTCAAACTTGATATCCACCCGCGTCGATAGTTCCCGCAAGGTGGGTTCCAGTCGGGGTCACGGAGGAGTTGACGATGAACGCGGACAGGACCAGAGTTGTTGGTGGAACGGCGTGTCTGTGGGCCGGGTTGATTCTCGGCCTGTCTGCGATGCCCGCTGCCGCGCAGTACGGTCCCCTGCTTTCCGGAACCGGTCCCATCAACCGGTCCATGGGTGGCGCAGCAACCGGGGCTCCGTTGTCCGCCAGTGGTGCGTTGCTGTGGAACCCGGCTTCGCTCTCGGGACTTGACCGCTCGGAACTTGATGTCGGTGCCGAGTTGCTGATCCCGCACACGACTCTCTCATCGAACTTCCCGGCCGGCAGCTTTGGACCGGGACTTCCTCCGGTGGACTTGTCGGGTAGCACGTCGAACGACAACGCAGTCTTCGCCCTGCCGACGATCGCACTCTCCTATCGGCCGGAGCAGTCGCCCTTCACCTACGGTTTGGGCATCTTCGCCGTGGCCGGCTTCGGATTGAATTACCCGGGCAGCGCGCTTCCGGGCAATCCCATCCTCTCGTCGCAGCCGCCGTTCGGGTTTGGCCTCGGTCCGATCTTCTCGCAGTACCAGGTACTGCAAATCGCTCCGGCGTTGGTCTACGAGGTAAATGAGCAATTGTCGGTTTCAATCAGCCCGCTGGTGGATCTCGGCATGGCCCAACTCGACCCGGCCGTGTACGCGACTCCCAACGCCAATGGAACCTACCCGGCGGGCACACATTCCAGCACGGCCTGGGGTGCCGGCTACAGCCTCGGTGCGTTTTACAAGGCCGGGAACTGGAACCACGGCGTGTCCTACAAGAGCAAGCAATGGTTTCAGTCGTACGAATTCCACGCGGTGGACAACGCCGGTGCTCCCCGCAGTTTTGGGCTCGGTCTGGATCTCCCCTCGATCACGTCGGTCGGTACGTCATACAAGGGTTTTGACCGCTGGCTACTGGCGGCGGACCTGCGTTATATCGACTTCAGAAACACCGGCAGCTTCGGCGATTCCGGATTCTCTCCGACCGGTGCTCTGAACGGCGTCGGCATGGACAGCATCTTCGTCGTCGCGTTGGGAACCCAGTACCAATTGACCGACGCGGTGTCCCTGCGGACGGGCTATAGCTGGAACCAGAACCCGATTTCGAACAGCCAGTCCTCGGCCAACGCCGCCTCACCGCTGATCATCCAGAACATGATTTCGTTCGGTGCGTCCTATCAATTATCGGACTCGTTCCTGGTCTCGCTGGCCTACATGCACGGCTTTGAAAACTCGGTCTCCGGCCCGTATGTGACGCCCTTCGGCACGGTCCCCGGCTCCTCGGTCACGAGCACCACTTCTGTGGATTCGCTGCTGCTTGGTGCGACCGTGAAATTCGGCTGCCCGAGATGTAAAGTCCCCTACACCACTTGCAACTGAGAATCACCGCAACGGATTCCCCTTCGTGGTCCGGTCAGCCCGCGGGGATTCGTCGACAAACCGGCCTCAACGAGCGGGACTTCGCGACGCGTGGCCAGAGCTGGGGCCGCCCCGGGTGAAGCCACGGAGACAGAGGGCGACTCATCAGTCCGGAGCATCGCGAAGACGCTCCGGTGCCCCTGCCGCTCCAGGAAAATAGGACCGAAAGTGTGGCTGTGGTCGGCGTTTCGCCGCCCACAGTCACTTCAAATGCGACGCCCCCTCAACATTCGCTGGGGGCGACCGAAACGCCCGACCGCAGCCATCCCGCCCGAGGAATTCGGGCACGCCGGAAGCGTACCCCACGTTTTTCAACAGGCCGTTTGTCTGGAAGGACCGCGCTCATGCTGCTGAAATGGACTCCGACTCGACTGGCCCGCTGGGTCGCGTGCGCCTCTCTCCTGGTCGCGGCGGGCGCGGGACGGATGGCACTGGCGGCGGACTTTCCGATCACGACGACGAACGATGCCGGGGCCGGATCGTTTCGACAGGCGATTTTGGACGCGGCAGTCTCGGGAGACACGGCCACGTTTGACGCGGGACTGGCGGGGATGTCTCTGGTCAACGGCGGGTCGATCCTGTTCAACAAGAACCTGACGTTGAACGCCGCCAACGTGGACGGGCTCAACATCACGCACGACATCGGGCTGCAACAGCGGTTGATCTTCAACTCGGCAACGGCGGGCGAGTTCGCGACGTTCAGCGGCCACTTGAGCCGGGAATCCGGGCTGACGAAGACCGGCGCTGGAGCGATGATTCTTAGCGGAGCCAACTCGTACGCCGGTGGCACGCTGTTTGAGGAAGGCCAGCTTCGGCTGACTCACAGCAGCGCGCTGGGGACCGGACCGCTGAACGTCAACGGCATTGGTTCCACATTGCTGACCCTCGGCAACGGCGTGAACATTGCCAACGACATCAATCTCGCCACGTCACTCGTCGTCGCCCCCGATGCGGGAGGTGTGTCAACGCTCTCGGGGATCATCAGCGAATCGGGCGGCTCGTCGGGG
>JANMLE010001406.1:0-1056 GCA_031372385.1 Planctomycetota bacterium
CAGTCCCCCCGGCGGAGCGACGGGACTACGGTAGGTCGCCCCGCTTCTATTTCCCGCGCACATCCACACAGACGATCTCTTCGTCGTCGCGCAGGTACAGCAGTCCGTTCGACAGTGCCGGTGCCTGACGTGTTTGGCCGATCAATTGCGTTCGGCCAATCTCTTCGAATGCCGTCGGTGTGA
Source organism: Planctomycetota bacterium (assembly GCA_031372385.1). Lineage (GTDB taxonomy): Bacteria > Planctomycetota > Planctomycetia > Planctomycetales > Planctomycetaceae > Schlesneria. The sequence goes on from JANMLE010001406.1 coordinate 184, forward strand.
TGCGAACCGCAACCAGATCGCCGTTCATTGTCGTGATGAACAGCTTGCCCTCGGCGGCAATCAGGTTCCCCTTGCCGAACCGGGTCTTCTGCCAGACCCGCTTCCCTGTTTCGGCGTTGACGCACGTCAGATGAGTCACCGGCCCCGCGGCACCGACGTTGTCGAAGCCGTACAGATGGCCATCGACCAGGATCGACGTCTGCCATTCGTTCCGCAGCACGCTCTGCGAACCTTGGGAACTCCACGCTTCACCGACCGAGATCTTGTCGCCCGCCCCCTTCAGCGACAGCATCACACAGCCGTGGTTTTCTCCCGCTGAGATGAACACCTGATTCTTGAAGGCGAGCGGTGTGACGATGTTGCAATTGAAGTTCGTTTCGTACGGATACCGCCACAGCGACGCCCCGGTGTCCGGGACCAGGCCGACGGCGGCCTCGCCGTTGAACACGACCAGTTGCTTGCGGTCGGACAAGTCCAGGACCGCTGGCGAAGAATATCCGGCGGCATCATCGCCCGATTTCCACGCCAGCTTGCCGGACTGGGTGTCGTAGGCCACGACCGAGGCACCGGGGATGCCCGCCGTCACCACGACATTCTTTCCAACGATCAAGGGCGAGCATGCCATCCCGTATTCCGCGACCGCCCCTTTCAGTTCCTCGATCACATTGTGTGACCAGACAGGCTTCCCATCGGCAAAGTTCAGCGCCGCCAGAATCCCCTCGCCGGTGAAGACAAACACCGTGTCTCCCGCAATTGCCGGAGTCGCGCGCGGCCCGTTCCCCATCCCGTTCTTGTAAATGGGTGCGACCGGAGTCTGCCACTGCATCTGGCCGGTCTTCGCATCGAGCCCGACGACCCATTGCTTGGCATTGC
>JANMLE010001409.1:0-1302 GCA_031372385.1 Planctomycetota bacterium
AGGCGCGCGTGCTGGGGGAATCGCTGCCATGACACAGCCAATTCTGCCTGGAGCAACTTTGGGCGTGCTGGGAAGCGGGCAACTCGGCCGCATGTTCGCCATCGCCGCGCGGCGGCTGGGATATCGAGTCCACGTCTTGTCGCCCGACGACGACACGCCAACCGGACAGGTCGCCGACTTGGAAGTTCGTGCCGACTACCTCGACCTCGAACGAGTCGCGGAGTTCGCGCGGGGTGTCTCGGTGGTGACGTTTGAATTCGAAAACGTGCCCGCCGAAACGACGCGCATCTGCGAGCAGTTCGCCCCTGTGCGGCCAGCCGGGTCGGTGCTGTTCACGTCGCAGAACCGGCGTCGTGAGAAGACCTATCTGCGCGACGCGGGACTTCCCGTGACACCGTTTGCCGCCGTTGAAAGCGTGGAGGAGTTGCAGGCCGCGCTGCGTCAACTCGGTACGCCCGCCGTGTTGAAGACGGCCGACTGGGGCTACGACGGCAAGGGTCAGCTCGTGGTCCGATCGATCGACGACGCGCCGGCCGCGTGGGCGAAACTCGGCGTGCCGCAGGCGATCCTTGAAGCGTTCATCGACTTCGACAGTGAACTGTCGGTCGTGGCGGCGCGAGGCATTACGGGCGACTTCGCCAGCTATGGTCCGATCGGCAACGCGCACAGCCACCACATCCTGGACGTCTCCGTCTGTCCCGCGCGCGTCCCGGTCAGTGTCGCAACGGAAGCAGTCGAAATCACCCGCGCGGTCCTGGAACGACTCGACGTGATCGGGGTGTTGTGTGTCGAGTTCTTTCTCACGCGGGACGGGCGGCTGCTGATCAACGAGACCGCCCCGCGACCGCACAATTCGGGTCACCTGACGATCGACGCCCACATCACATGCCAGTTCGAACAGCAGGTCCGCGCCATTTGCGGCCTGCCGCTGGGATCGAGCGAACAACGCAGCCCGTGCGCGATGGCCAATCTGCTCGGCGACCTGTGGACACCCGGTACACCGAACTGGTCGGCGGTGCTCTCGCATCCGTCGGTGAAGCTGCACCTGTACGGCAAGCGCGAGGCCCGGGTCGGCCGCAAGATGGGCCACTTGACGGCGCTCGCCACCTCGGTCGACGAGGCCGAGCGAATCGCCCGCGCCGCGCGGGACGCGATGACCGCCCGGTGACCTGACTCGGGTGCGGAAGAATATCGACCTCGCACGGTTAGGATTGGCTCGTTTAGCCGCGTGGGCAACGCCTCGCGCGTCGATCGCGCGTGCAGCCTCAAACGCGCGGGGCGTTGCCCACGCGGTTAAACGAC
>JANMLE010001418.1:0-5909 GCA_031372385.1 Planctomycetota bacterium
GGTGCGAACGGCGGCCCCCTTCCCCTTGTTCACGTCGTGGTACGTGACGCTGATCGCGTTCATCGGATCGGGATTGGCCGCCGCTTCAGCCTCCAACTGTTGCAGCACCCCCTTGGTGCCGTCCTTGCTGCAATCCTCGACCAGCACCAGCTCTTTGCGGATGGGGACGGCGCGGACGCGGTCGATCAGCACCCGCAACGTCCGCTCTTCGTTGTAGACGGGAATGACCACCGACAGCAGCCAGTCGTCGGGCATGGCGTACAGGCCCAGTTGCCGGCATCCGACTTCGCCCAGCGTCTGCTTCAACGCTTCATACCACTCTTTCGAGTACGGCCGGGCAATGGCATCCAGTCCGTCGAGGCTCATTCCGCTTCCGTTCGGTTGTGACGAGTTTCAATTCAATCGGTGGACCGGAACTCCGGTGCCGGAAACATCAACCCGCGCAGGATCGGCGCATCAAGAACTGTCGCATAATCTGTAGTCCGGACTCCCTGGACCGAACTAAGGCGTCCGGACTACGACACTCAAATCCCGACAGTTATCGATGCGCCGATCCCCAGCGACTTCGGCCGCTCGCGATGTTGCGAGCGATGTTGTACATTCTGGCTGACAGGCTGTCACCCGTCCGGTGGATTCTCATGAAAGGTTCTGATGGCTGCCGCTTCCTTCCTGTTGACCGATGCCGAGACCGGAACCCACACCGACCGGGGTGAAATCCTGCCGGCTCACGCCCTGCGGCTATCGGGTTCCAACCGCTGGTCCGTGCGTTGGAAGACTCTGCACGGCGGGGTGTCCGAGGGTGTTCAAGTGGTGGAGGTCGACAACGGCCGATTGTCCCTGTCCGTCCTTCCCACGCGAGGCATGGGGATCTGGAAAGGGCGGCTGGGTGAGCTGCCGCTCGAATGGAAGTCGCCCGTCGAACGCCCGGTCCATCCGGCGTTCGTCAACCTGCAAGATCGCGGCGGCTTGGGTTGGCTGCATGGATTCAACGAACTGCTGTGCCGCTGCGGACTGGCCTTTCTGGGACCACCCGGCGATGACGGCGGGGAGAACCTGACGCTGCACGGACGCATCGCCAACCTGCCGGCTCATCGGGTCGAAGTTCAGATCGACACCAGCGGCACGGGGGCCATCGAACTGATCGGCGTCGTCGACGAATGTTCGATGTTCGGCCCGCGCTGGCGACTGACGTCGACCCTGCGATTGGAGGCCGGTTCGAACCAGTGTTCGATCACGGATGACATCACGAATCTCGGCGGACAGTCCGCGGAGTTGTCGCTGCTGTACCACATCAACGTCGGTCGGCCGTTCCTGGAACCGTGCGCCACCTACGCCGTTCCCTGCCGGGACATCGCGCCGCGCGATGCGCGGGCCGCCGAAGGGATCGATGCCTGCTATGTCTACGGTGCGCCCGTCCCCGGCTTTGCGGAACAGTGCTACTACCACGTCCCGTTGGCCGATGCCGACGGCTGGTCGACCGCGGTCCTGGCGAACTCGTCGAACAACGCTGCGTTTGCCGTCCATTTTCAAACCCGGCAACTCCCCGCGTTCACCGTTTGGAAGAACACGATCGCCGAAGCCGACGGCTACGTGACCGGCCTGGAACCCGGCGTGAGCTTCCCCAACTTCCGCAGCTTCGAACGCCAGCACGGCCGGCTGCCGACCGTCAAGCCGGGCCGGTCCTACCGCAGCGAACTGATGCTCGAAGTGGCCGACACCGAAGCGGGCGTGCGTCACCTGTACGACCGAGTCAAAGAGTTGCAGGGCCCCACCGAACCGATCGTCCATCGGGAACCGGTCGCGAAGTTTTCGCCCGCCGGTGTGAAATAACTGGCATGTGTGAAGTGATCGGGATGTATGAGAGACAGCGTGCGTGAACTCTCAGGCCGTCAAATCACCAGTGACTCTTCAATTTCAGTACTTCCAAGTTCGCGGGTCACCGTAGCTGAATTCGCAAGAATTCAGCCCGTTTTCGCAACCCACTGAACTCTTGCGAGTTCAGCTACGGCGTGAACTTGGAACTACGTAATCTGCAATTTGCACTTTTGACTTCCTTCAAACTCACCCGCGAGTCGCATCATGACATTCCCTGCACTCTCACGCCGCGACCTGCTCCGCCGCGGCACCGTCGGCATCCTGGCTCTGACGTTCGCACCGCGTGGGTCCGCATTGCGCGGGCTTGCTGCGGAAGCCGATGCCTTCTTCAACCTGATCGCGCGGCAGGATTCCCCGTACAACGCCGAGCCCCCGTTGCCCAAGCTGATCGAAAACTGGATCACGCCCGTCAACTCCTTTTTCGTCCGCAGCCACGGCAACGTGCCGGCCCTGGATGTGAAAGAGCTGACACTGACCGTCGACGGCCTGGTGGACAAGCCCCTGACTTTGAAGGTGGCGGATCTGATCGAGCGCTTTCCGGCCGCGACAGCGACCGCCACGCTGACCTGCGCCGGCAACCGCCGCAGTGAATTTGCCGCCATCAAGAAAGTTGGCGGAGTCCAATGGGATGCCGGAGCGGTCGGCAACGCGGAATGGCAGGGAGTCCGCCTGGCCGACGTCCTGAAAGCGGCCGGAGTGCAGGCCGACGCGAAGCACGTCTGGTTCGAAGGCCGCGATCAGATCACCGAAAAGAACGTGACCTTCCCCTTCGGCGGTTCGATCCCGCTCGACAAGGCGCTGGCCGCCGGCGCAACAGGATCGACGCTGCTGGCGACGCGGATGAACGGACAACCGCTCACGCCGTCGCACGGCTTCCCGCTGCGAACCGTCGTGCCCGGCTACATCGGTGCCCGCAGCGTGAAGTGGCTGCACAAGATCACGGTCGCCGACCGCCCCTCGCCCAATCACTACGTGGCGGACGTCTACAAACTGGTCCCCGAAGAGAATGCCGAACTGATCGCCAAGACCACGCCGATCTACGAGTTCACCTTGAACTCGGCCATCTGTGTCCCCACTGCGGTTGCCGCCGTCAGCGGTGACCGCATCACAGTGAAGGGCTTCGCCCTGTCCAATGGCACGACAGGTCGCGCTGTGCAAAAGATTGAAGTCTCGCCCGACGGCGGCCAATCGTGGACCGCGGCCAAAGTCACGTCGCCAGTGCGCGACTTCTGCTGGGTCTTGTGGTCGGCCTACGTCCCCGTCAGCGACAAGACCGACAGCCTGATCGTCCGCGCCACCGACACCAGCGGCGAAGTGCAGCCGCAAAAATGCCCGTGGAACTACAAGGGCTATCAATTCAACGGCTGGCACAAGGTGAATCTGAAACGTGCGTGAGTTCTTCGCCAATGGCCGTTTTCAACATGGTTGGCGAAGAGCTTGAAAGCGGCGATGAATCTACTCGCACCAAATGAAGAACCAATTGCACGCATCGAAAATGGCCGATAGCATGAGGCGGCTTGGTCGTCTTCCGTGAACTCCCCCCGCCAGGAATCCAACCCCATGTTGACCATCCTCGATTCCAACCGCCGATACGACCGCCGGGAAATGCTGCGCGTGGGAGCCTTCGGTGCGGGGGCGTTTGGTGTGGTGAACGGGTTTGCCGACAAGAGCTTCGCCGCTTCGAAGGGACTGCCGATCACCAACAAGTCGGTGATCCTGCTGTTTCTGCACGGCGGCCCCAGTCAGATCGAAACGTTCGACCCCAAGATGACCGCGCCGACAGGCATCCACAGCGTCACGGGTGAGATTCAAACCGCGATCCCAGGCATCACGTTCGGCTCGTCGTTCCCGCTGCTGGCCCAACGGGCGGACCGGCTGAGCATCGTGCGGTCGTACATGAGCGGCGATGCCAACCACGACATCAAGCCGGTCGTCTGCAAGGAGACCGCCGGTGCGAATGTCGGAGCCCTTTACGCGCGGGTCGCCGGAGTCAACCGGCCGGTCACCGGCATGCCGACCAATGCGATGCTCTTTCCCCAGTCGGTTGATTCCACCACCGGCCCCGCGATCACGTCGTTCGGCAAGTTCGAATCGGTCGGAACCATGGGAGCCGGCGTGGCACCGTTCGTCCCCGGAGCCGGCGGCGATCAACAGAAGAACCTCGAACTGCGGGTCGCCGTCGATCGACTCGGAGACCGTCGCACGCTGCTGTCAGAACTGGATCGCCAGCGATTCCGCCTCGACGAACAGGGCCGCCTGGAAAGCATCGACCCGTTGCGTGAACAAGCCTTCAGCACGCTGCTGGGTGGCGTTGCCGGTGCCTTCGATCTGTCGAAGGAAGACCCGGCGACGATTGCCAAGTACGACACGGCACCGCTGGTCCGGCCCGACCAGATCAACAAGAAGTGGAACAACTACAACCACTACGTCGACAACGCGAAAGCTCTCGGCAAACTGTTGCTGCTGGCCCGGCGATTGTGCGAAGCCGGTTGCGGCTTCGTCACCGTGACGACCAGCTTCGTCTGGGACATGCACGCCGACGTGAACAATGCCACAGTCGAAGAGGGAATGCGGTACATGGGCCCGCCGCTCGATCACGCGGTCTCGGCATTCCTAGACGACACCGCCGCGCGCGGGCTGAGCGACAAGATCATGCTCGTCGCCACGGGTGAGATGGGTCGCACGCCGCGCGTGAACAAGAACGGCGGCCGCGACCATTGGGGCAACCTCACCCCACTGCTGTTATCAGGCGGAGGCATCAAGACGGGCCAGGTCATCGGCCAATCGACCCGCGACGCAGGGGAACCCGCATCGGACCCGATCCGCATCAAACACCTCGTCGCCACGATGCTGCAACGCCTCGTCGACCCCGGCGAACTCCGCCTCAACACCAGCATCCCCCGAGAACTCCTCGCCGCCGCTTCGGCCGAACCGATCACTGGGCTGTGAACAAATGTAGGGTGGGCTGTGCCCGCCGATTTTGAACCGAACCATTGGTGGGCACAGCCCACCGTACGAGACTATGAGACTTGGCTTCGTCGCATGATATCTCTGTAGTTGTTCCGCCAGTACAAATGGCGAGTGGGATTGTGTCCCCGTTCGTCCGAATGTGGTGTGGTGATCCAATACTAAGGGGCTGTGCATTTTCTACTTCCGAGAGTGGCTTCGCCGTAGGGTGCGAGGAGTCTTCGGAACGCACCGGGAGGAGAATCACTGTGCCAGCGATGGTGCGTTCCGAAGACTCCACGCACCCTACTTTGCAAACTCGGACGTAGTAAATGCACAGCCCCTAAGTTTCGGGAGGAGTCAACGATGAAAGACTGGATACTGATGGGAGACCCGCTGTGGTGGCGAGCGATCAATGCCGTGGCCGTCTGGTGTGTGACATATCTGCCGCTTCAAGCCCTGGCAATCTACCGGCAGAAGGGATGGGCATCGAAGATCGTCGCAGGGATGCCGTTGGTTTTCATGCTGCCGGTCCTCGCGGCGTACTTCAAAACAAAAGTCTGGCAAGACGGCAGCCTGCATGGCATGGGTGTCTTCTGTCTTTACGTCCCTTCGATGGTCTGGGTCATCGCCGGCAGTCTGCTTTATGGCCGCAAGTGCGCTCAATGCGGCAGGGCACTCCCGTCCCTGACCCTCACCCAAGCGGGGCTGGCGTGTCCCGATTGTCCCAAAGCGGACAAGCAGCGTGGTGGGATCAGTCTCGTCAGTTGAAGTCAAGAAGATCGACGTATCCCGATTGTCCCAAAGCGGACAAGCAGCGTGGTGGGTGAGTGGCTGGGCAGGGTGGCCCGGGCGGGGTGGCCCGGCGTCTTCGGCGACTGAAAACTGCATTGGAGGTGGCCGGGTGGCCCGGCTTCTTCTGCGACCGAGTTTGTGTTGGGCGTGGCCCAGCGTAGGAGTAGTGGGGGAAACAGTGTGTTAGGACGGTTTCACAACCACCCCAAAACTTAAACGCCAACAACCCAAACCGGTCCCGATAAAAAATTAAGGCCGCTAGAATAGGGGCCCCCCCCCCCCATGCCCCCCCC
>JANMLE010001440.1:0-1167 GCA_031372385.1 Planctomycetota bacterium
CACCAAGAATGTCGCATCGACGACCGCGTGAGGCATCAACGAATGCGGGATGACACTCCGACATTCCACGGTGGCGCTGTTTGACGGATGTCGGTTCACGGCATAGGTTCTAGCGAACGACACAGGGAAGACGTCCCTTCAACACGGTCTGCAGCAATGCGATCCGCAGCTTTCCAAGGGACCAAGCCATGCGATGGTGGGACAAATTCAAAGCCGACGAATCCGGGACGACGGCTGTCGAGTACAGCGTGATGATCGGTTTCGTCCTGGTGGTTCTGATCGGAGCCGTGGCGGTGTTCGGCAGCGGACAGAACGGCAAGTGGATCGGCATTAGGGGACAAATGGGAACTCACGGAATGTGAGCCGCCATTCCAGGGAGGGGTGATGTCTGAAAGTTGGATTGGAATCGGAGCCAATCTCGGTGACGCCCGCGCCGCCTTCGACGCCGCGTGGTCGGAGCTCGGCCAACATTCCGCGATTCAACGGCGCGAGCGCAGCGGCATCTATCAAACGAACCCGGTTGGCGCGCACGCGGGCGGCGCGTTTTTCAATGCCGTGTTCTCCCTGACCACGACGCTGTCGCCCCTCGAATTGCTCGATCTGTTGCAGGCAATTGAAACCGGCCTCGGTCGAACCCGCGAGCTCCGTTGGGGACCGCGGCCCATCGATCTGGATCTGCTCTTCGTCGATCAACTGGTACTGAGTACGCCGCGTCTGACGCTGCCTCATCCGGCCGCATGGTACCGCCGGTTCGTGATCGATCCGCTGGCCGAAGTCGCGCCCACGCTGTCGCACCCGCTGCTGCGTGAAACAGTGGCCCGGTTGCACGCCCGCTTGACAACTCGTCCGCTGATCGTCGCGTGTCACGACTCCGCGCTGGCATCGATCGCCGCCCAACAAGCCTGCCTGCAATCCCGCTTTCCCGACGTTCAACTGGTCCGCGCGGGATCGGATACAGACTTGGCCTCGGTCGGCATCCGGCTTCATGCCGACGATCCGGCTGGCCCGCGTTGGCACGGAGTGCCGGTGGCCGACTTGACGACAACACCCGGCGATCCCGAGCAGCGAGTGGTCGACTTCCTGACGTCCGTGGTTGACGAGCCCAGTCGCGTAGGCGACTGGTAGGGCGAGCGGCAAGAAAAAGCCAACTGGAGGATGGGCACTCTT
>JANMLE010001427.1:0-4907 GCA_031372385.1 Planctomycetota bacterium
CGTCACGGTCAGCACGAGGTCCGTCGCGGTCGCTCCTTCCGGCAGCTTGCCGCTCAGTTTGAAACCGACCACTTCGGGCATCAGCATGTAGATCGGCTGGCCGAGCATCACCGCTTCGGCCTCGATCCCGCCGACGCCCCAACCGACGACACCCAGGCCGTTGATCATCGTGGTGTGACTGTCGGTGCCGACGAGACTGTCCGGGTACGCGACGCCGTTTTTCGTCAGCACGACCTTCGCGAGGTATTCGAGATTCACCTGATGCACGATCCCGGTCGCCGGCGGCACGACGCGGAAGTTGCTCAGGCCCTGCTGCGCCCAGCGGAGCAACTGGTAGCGTTCGAGGTTCCGCTCGAACTCCATGTCGACGTTCAACTGCAACGCCTCCCCGGTCCCGAAGTAATCGACCTGCACCGAGTGATCGACGACGAGGTCACATTGCACGAGCGGGTTGATCTTCTTGGGATCGCCTCCCATGCGGATCATCGCGTCACGCAGAGCGGCCATGTCCACGACAGCCGGCACACCGGTGAAGTCCTGCAACACGACGCGGCCGACCATGAACGGAACTTCGACTTGTTCCGGCTTGGCGGCATTCCAGTTCGCGACCTGCACGACGTGTTCTTCGTTGACGATGAACCCATCGACGTTGCGGAGACAAGATTCGAGCAGGACTCGCATCGAGAAGGGGAGGGTGTCGATCTGGCCGAACCCTTTCGCCGCCAGCTTCGGCAGCGAGAAGTATTTCAGTTCGCCGCCACTCGTCTTGAGAACAGACTCCGCACCGAAAGGATTTGTCGCCGACATACCACGATTCTCCGCTCGAAAATGCCACGAAAAGCGCTACAGGAGCGGGATCGTAACAGTCACGAAAGGGCGAGAGAAGCGAGGCGAATTTTGATTGACGGTCGAAGTCAAGAGGGACGAGATTCACCCTCGGTTTACAGAGATTGGCACGGATCAGTTACGCAGGGCCGGATCCACCGACCCCGCGTGACTTCAGCTTGTGGGCATTACCGAACGCGGGGCAGAGTCAGGATGAAGGCCAGTCCGGCTGGTCCACGCTGGTCGCACTGCAAGTCGCCACCGAGATCGCGTGCGAGGCGGCGGGCGAGGCTCAGGCCCAGTCCGATTCCTGGCGCGGTCTCGGCGGCTTGAGCGGATGATTTTCCGAACGGCTCGAAGAGCTGCCGTCGCGCGGTTGCTGACAAACCGGGGCCGAAGTCGCGGACTCGAATCGTGATCAACGCGTCGGCCGCTTCAGCCTCGACTGTGATGCGCGGTTCCGTCGCGTCGCCGGCGTACTTGCAGGCGTTGTCGATGAGGTTGAACAAGACCTGCTCAACGGCCAGCGCATTGGTGGTGAGCCGCGTATCGCGAACTCGTTCGGAGAGGGTCCGTTCCAATTGTAATGGCGACTCGGACACCCGCTGCAACAAGCGTGGCCAGCAGCGATCCAGCAGTTCGCCGAGCGATAACTCTTCGGTGCGATTGGTAGGACGCCCCTTTTCCAACCGCGCATAAGCCAGCACGTTCTCGACCATGTGCATCAACCGATTGGCCTCGCGATGCAGCGTCCGGAAGTAGCTCTGCTGCTGATCGGGGTCTTGCACGAGTCCGTCGGTCAGCATCTCGGTGTAGAGCCGGAACGTCGTCAGCGGTGTCCACAGTTCGTGCGTCACCGCAGACACAAACGCCGCGCGTCGCTCACTCAGATGCAACGTCTGCCACAGCAGCCAACCGATCGCCGCCGCCGTCAGCGCGAGCATCGCCCAAGCCACGACCAGTGCGGCGGGCCACGAACGGTCGTCGAATTCCGCCACAGTCGATGAGCCGGGGTCGAGTCGCACTGGGAGAGCAACCAACTCGCGATCACCGCCGTTCGGGTTCGAAGTCGTCACCGGCTGAAGACGCGCGTCCGGCAAGAGATCCGCAATCTCCCCGCGCAGGACATCGTTCCAAGCCGGCCAGTTGAGCCAGCATGCTTCGATCCATTCGTTTTCGTCGGAGCTCGGCTTCACGCGACGAGCCAGCACCAATTCGTCACCAATCCACAACGGGAGCAACGCGCCTGATCGTTGTTCCAGCTTGGGGGGCGTTGTCGGCGTTTCGCTCTGCGGACTGCGGCCTTGTTGTCCGAAGCCTTGCTGACCAAAGCCCCCCTGGCCGAGGTTGGCCACATCGAAGACCTGCTGCTTCAATTGATTCCGTGACTGAGACTCCGACGGACTCGAGCTGTTGAAGCCTTGGCCTCCACCGCGCTGTGCCGTGTTGGCTGCCACCGAGTTGTTCATCGTCGGCACGAAGTTGCTCGGCCAGACGATCAATGAGGAAGCCGTTTCGTGGCGGGTACGGCCAGCATCCGCGCCGACGCTGGCAGCGTCGGCCACGCTCAGCTCCAACGATCGGGCATCCGGATTCGGCAGCGTGTGCCACCATTCCTTCTGAGCGATCAACGCCGAGTCCGCAGCCAGTGGCTCGACGGTTTTCGCGAGCGCGTCGCGTCGCAGCGTCCATTGGCCATCGGCGTCGCGTTTCACGTAGCCCTTCAACAACCGAGCCGCGAGTGTGGGACTGTCTTGACTGGGAGCAGCTAATGAGGGCCGCGTGCTTTCAATCGCCACCAGTGGCACGGCAATCGAGTCCATGCGCCACAGTGCAACGCGGACTCGGTTCTCAAGATCGGCTTGTTGTCGAGCGTGGCGTTCCGACCGTTCGGCTTGCAGCGCCTGCTGACTGAGCCACGCGACCGCAATCGTCGCCGCTAGCACGCAGACGCCGAAGATCAACCAAGTGGCAAGAGGGCGTTTCATGTTTCACACACGAACCCGAAGCGTGAGCGAGGGCGAACGCTTCACAGGACATTGAATTCGGAGTCTCTTGGAGCATTCGCTCACGCTTTCTGAAGTTGCGCTGTTTTGGATTTCCGCCCCGACGGGGCAGTCCTAAGTCAGCCCAGGGCAAGCGACCCGCGGGAGCGCCGCCCTGGGTTCCGAACGTCACAGAATTCAAAGCCCCAAAGGGGCGGCCCTAAGTTGCTCGCATGAATAGTGTCGCCCCTTCAGGGCTTGAGATTCACGGTAAACCGCCAACCCCAGGGCGATGCCCTGGGCTGGCATAACAACGCCCCTTTGGGACTGAAATCCCCAAACGCGCAACGTCAAAACTCACGCTTCGGGTTAGTGGGCTTCGCCCTCCGGCGCGAGGAAGCAGTAGCCTTGCCCCCACATCGTTCGCAGCACGCGGGGATTCGACGGATCATCGCCGAGCTTCTCGCGCAGCCGAGTGATGTGCATATCGACGGTCCGGGTTTGCAGGCTTTTCGGATTAAGCCCCCAGACTCGCAACAGCAATTCCTCGCGAGTCACAGCCCGCCCCGCGCGGCGAGAGAGATAGCGAATGATCTCAATTTCCTTCTCGGACAACTCGGCCGCGCGACCATCCTCGAAGCGGACTCGTCCCGAAGTCGTGTCCACTTCACCGCCGACAAATTGAATGGTGCGTCCCGATTGAGGCGAAGCAGCCACTCGCCGCAACACCGCATCGACTCGCGCGAGCAGTTCGCGCAGGCTGAAGGGCTTGACGATGTAGTCATCGGCTCCGAGTTGCAAGCCGGAAACGCGATCGTCCTCGGCTCCACACGCCGTCAGCACGATGACCGGCAGATCGGGCCGAGCCGCTCGGATCGCACGCAGAATCTCCCAACCCGAACCGCCGGGCAGCACGAGGTCGAGTAGCACCAGATCGAGCTCGCCCTGCAACGCGACGCGCAGGCCGTCATCCCCGCGAGCCGCCTCGGTCGGCACATGACCGGCGGCTCGCAAGGCATCGACGACTCCGCGACGGATCGCGGCATCATCTTCGATGACCAACGTTTTGGGTCGTGGTGACGACATTTTGGCGTCCATCGTTTTCGACTGCGGAATACACGTCAGGCTTTGACAAACCATACCACGGATCGTTCAGCGGGCTGAGGAACAGCTCGTCGTAGATCCGTCCGACGAGGACATCACGGCCGGGAAACCATCCCGACGCCAGCCAGCCACTGATGAATCTGGCGATGCAGGTTGTACTCGTTCTTCACGGTGTCTTGTCCAATCACGGGAATCAAATTGCGAGTCAGCTTGAGTACGGGCAATTCGGTGACACCCTTGCCCCCCGCGATTCGGCCAGCAACTTCCGCCGGTCGCTTGGCTTCGATGGCACGCACCGTCGCTCCGTCGAACGCGACTTCTGGCTGATAATGCTGGGCGAGTCGCGTCCAATTCGCATCGTCGAGCACGACTCCCAAGGACGGGACGCGGTCCTCGCCAAGCTGCTTCCAATCTTTCGACCAGCGCGTCTGCTGGTCACTCAACTGTTGCTGATGAAATTTCGCCAACTCGCGGCCGAATTGATCGTCGTTGAGATCCGCAGCCCGCTTGGCGAGAGGCTCGGACTCCTGAAGCACTCGTGCGAAGAACCCGGCTCCGTAGAGTCCCGGCAGGACGTCGACCGTCCGGCCGCGAGCATCCAGCACCAGATGCAGACTGTTGCCGGTGATGGTCCGCTTGATGGAGCGACCGTCACCGAAGTCGATCGTGATGATCGGGACCGCTCGGACACTCTGCCAATGCAGCACGAACCGCTCGGCCAAGATCGACCGCACCGCCTCATGCGGATAGAGCGTCGTGCGGAAGAAGCGGCTGTTCGCGCAGCTCAATTCGTCGGTCAGCTTGCCCAGCAACCGCAGTGACAGGATCGGCTTGTTCTCCCGCTTCGCGACTTCTTGAGCCGCCGCCAAATCCGTGTGCCAATAGAGTCCGGAGAAATGGCTGTCACGCTGCGCCGCGACCGTATCGGCGAGCGTTTTCCAGCGCGGCATGGTGTCTGGTTCGGTTCGAGACAAGACGTACTCCAACGCTCGC
>JANMLE010001449.1:0-1333 GCA_031372385.1 Planctomycetota bacterium
GCCTACGACCTGATGTGCGGGCCGAACTTTGAGGAACTGTTTCCCGGATTGAACGCGAAGGGCCGCAATCAGCAGGTCGCCTGGATGATGTGGCATGCCGCGCCGGACCGGCGGCTGCCCGAAATCGGCCGCGTCTTGGAAGGTGTTCCGCCCGACCTCGCCAAGGTCGTTCAGAAGCTGACGCAAAAGGATCAGGCGCTGCGCTACAAGAGTGCCGACGAGGCGCTGTCGGACTTGCAGATCGACTTGAAGCTGGTGGGTGGGCCGGCTGGGAACGAGGTGGTGTCGGACGACGCCCCCAACGACGGCAGGCGTCGCACGTACATCGCCGCCGGTGCGCTCGCTGTCTCGATGCTGATGTGCGTCGCAATGCTCTGGCCCGGTGGCAAGGGCGGTCCCCCCCAGATCCACAAGACACGGGGCCTGATCCACCAGGTCGTCGAGGACAAGAACGAATTCTCCATTCAGGATCTGAACAGCGGAGCTCTGGAGACGTTCAAGGTTCCCAAAAAGCAGTTGATCTTTCTGCTCAACGACAAGAAGAACATCCTGTTGCGCGAGTTGAAGCCGGGTGATCATGTGGAAATGACCATCGACAAGAAGCAGCCTGATCTGGTTGTGAAAATGGACGTCGACCGGCCGGTCCTGACGCGCGGAACCCTGAAGGAACTGCTGCTGAATGAATCGCGGCTGGTGCTGTCGATCGAGGAAGGGGGCATGCGCGACGACCTGCCGGTCCGCGTCCCCGAGAGCGCAATCGTGAAGCTGAACGGCCAAACCGTCAAGCTGCGCGACCTGCAGCACGGCGACCGCGTCGAGATCACGCACCTCACCGAACCGGGTGAAAACAAGGGGCGCGTGCTGAACAGCCTGACCGCGCGCCGCACCGTGACCACCGTCGGATTCGTCGCCAGTTACGATGGCGTTCAATCGATCCTGTCGATCCAGATCGGGCAGGGGACGACGGCCGGATCGCTCAAGCTGCCCGTCGTCGCCAATTGCAAGGTGAGCATCAACGGCGCGACCACGCACGAGAACGCCCCGTTGACGGCCGCCTCACTGAAACCGGGCGACCGGGTCTCGTTGCAGCACGACACCGAGATCCACGAGATCACCGCGACCCGCAGCCTGCAGTTCGACGGGGCGATCGTGGCGATCGACCTTCCCGGCAACGCGCTGACGGTTTCACTCTCCAGCGGTGAACGTCATTCGTTGAGTGTCGGGCCGAAGTGTGAAATGACTTTGTCACTCGACAAGGTCGCGCTGGCGGACCTGCGCCAGTTCGACAACGTCCGCATCGCGTACTCCGAAGACACCGACGGAAACCTGTCGG
>JANMLE010001509.1:0-4952 GCA_031372385.1 Planctomycetota bacterium
ATGTGTCCGGGCGACGTTGAGATGCACATCGTCAGCAATTCGAAGGACGGCAACGGAGTCCTGTTTGAGGGGACCGAAGGCCGCTTCCACGTCAGCCGCGGCGCGATGAAGGGGAAGCCGGTCGAAGACCTCAAAGAGAAGCCGCTCAGCGAAGAACTGCTGTCCAAACTCTACAAGGGAAAGAAGCCGGGCAACCACATGGGCAACTTCTTTGAGTGCATCGCCGACCGAAGCGATCCGATTTCCGATGTCTACTCGCACCATCGCGCGATGACGACGTGCCATCTAGCCAACATCGCCATCCGCCTCGGCCGCAAGATCACGTGGGACTCGAAAACGGAACAGATCGTCGGCGACCCGGCGGCGAACCAGTGGCTCACCCGCGAACAGCGCAAGGGCTATGAGATCGACGTCAGCGTTTGATGGAGAAAGTTCTCCCCTCCTGTCCCCTCGCCCCCGTCTTCGGGGGAGAGGGTTAGGGTGAGGGGGCTTTCTGATTTCCAACCCACAGCCCGGCGTGGCGACATGCCGGGCTTTCTCACTCTGTTGAGCAATCGACGACGACATGACGGCCGCACACTTTCCCGACTTCGCCGCGTTCGAACCACTGGCTGCCGGCGTGGATCTCGTCCCGGTTTACCGCCGACTGGTCAGCGACACGTTGACGCCCGTGAGCGCCTACTGCCGACTCGATGGCGGCACCAATTCGTTCCTGTTCGAGAGCGTCGTCGGCGGCGAGCGGATTGGCCGCTACAGCTTTCTGGGTGCGGGTCCGTTGATGCAGGTCGATGCCTATGACCGCGAGGTTGTCATCACGGGGGACGGTCAGACGGAACGCACGACGGTCGACGATCCGTTGCAGTACCTGCACGACCTGTTGAAGTCCTATCGCGCGCCGCACGTGCCGGGGCTGCCTCGGTTTTGCGGCGGCGCGGTTGGATACGCCGGCTATGACACTGTTCGCTATACCGAGCATCTGCCCAATCCACCGCAGGATGACCGGCATCTGCCCGACATGTCGTTCGCGTTCTACGACCGGATGGTGGTCTTCGACCACATTCAGAAAACCATTCTGGTCGTCGCGTTTGCGGACGTGCGCCACGGCAACTTGGCCGCCGCCCATGAAGCGGCGTGCCGCCGCGTGGATGGTGTTTGCGAACAACTCTCCCAACCGACCGACAATCTGCGTCTGACCGACATCTCACTCTCCGGCGATCCGCAGTTGCCGTTTCGCTCGAACTTCACGCAGGCGGGCTACGAAACGGCGGTGGAGAAGTGCAAGGAATACATTCGCGCAGGCGACATCTTCCAAGTGGTCCTCAGCCAGCGTCTGGAACTGGAAACGAAGGCTCAACCGACGGACATCTATCGCGCGCTGCGCGTGGTGAATCCCAGCCCGTACATGTTTCTGGTGCGCACTCCGTCGGTGACGCTGATCGGCAGTTCGCCCGAGATCATGGTGCGGGTCGACGAGGGGATGACGACGATCCGCCCGCTCGCCGGCACGCGCCGCCGCGGCAAGACCGAAGCGGAAGACCTGGCATTAGAGAAGGAGTTGCTCGCTGACGAAAAGGAGATTGCCGAACACGTGATGCTGGTCGACCTGGCCCGCAACGATGTCGGCCGCGTCGCCGAGTATGGTTCGGTCAAGGTGACCAAGCAGTTCGTGGTCGAACGCTACAGCCACGTGATGCACATCAGCTCCGAGGTGGTCGGCCGGTTGGCTTCGGACAAGACGTCACTGGATGCGCTGCGCGCCGGACTGCCGGCGGGGACGTTGTCGGGAGCCCCCAAGGTTCGCGCGATGGAAATCATCGACGAATTCGAACCGCACCGCCGCGGCCCGTACGGTGGTGCCGTGGGCTATATCGACTTCACCGGCCACATGGACACCTGCATCGCGCTGCGCACGATCGTGATGATCGGCCAGACCGCCTACCTGCAAGCCGGCGCGGGCATCGTCGCCGACAGCGTCCCCGCCAGCGAGTACGAAGAGACACTCAACAAGGCGCGCGGACTGCTGAAGGCGATCGAAGTCGCCGAGCGGCAACTTTCGTAGGCCGGATTATTCCCGTCCCTTGAAGATCCGTGCTGTTCGTAGCTGAATTCGCAAGAATTCAGCGAAACATCGGAGCACGACCTGAGTTCTTGCGAACTCAGCTACGACGCAGGGATCAATGACGATCCCGCGTGCCATGCGCGTTACTCATTTCCGGGTCGGCTTCGTCCGCAGCAACTCTTCATGCAGCCGACCGACGTGCCACATGTAGCTGGGTCCGTAACCGGCGGCCGGTCCCCATTTGTTGAGCGTCGCCAGTCGCAGATGTCGCTGAGCCGCCGCCGCATCCCCTTCGACCGCGTGGTTGAGTCCGATGTACAGGTGCGCGTAGAACTGCCGCTTCTCGCGCTCGTCCGGGGAGATCTTGGCGGCCTCGATCTGTTCGGTGATTTCTTCGGGCGTCATCGTTCCGGCGAAGAGTTTGTAGACGGAAGGGAACGGCTCGCGGTCGTCTTTCTCGTACTTGAGCAGCCCTTCGCGCGCCTTCGCCCTGCCGTGGGCTTTGTATTGGGACAGGTAACGCCAGATGCCGTTTTCGCGGTCGACCTGGTCGAACGAGTGATAGCTTTCAAACTGCGCCGCGGCGTCCTTGAACTTCCCCGCATAGAACAGCGCGATCCCCCGCCGCCAGTGGGAATTGGCCTGGCTCTCATCCAGCGTCACCATCTGGTCGTAGTCGGCGACGGCCTCGTTGAACCGGCCCAGAAAGAACAGCGCGTCACCGCGACGCGAGTAGGCGTTGATGTTTTTCGGATCGGCTTCGATCGCCGTCGTGGCGTCGGCTTGGATCTTCAACATCGCCTTGGACAGTTCCTCGACCCTCTCGGCCGGAAGCGGCGCGGCGACCACCGGTGCGTCGTCGCCCGACGAATCCGGGATGAAACCCCAGGTCAGCAGCGCGGCGGCCATCATCAACACTCCCGTCCGAGTCCTCATGGCTGTCCCCTTGTTCCTGAGATTGGCGTGTTCCTGAGATTGGCGTGTTCCAGAGATTGGTGGCGTGACGCATTAGAAACAAACTGCCATCGGATTCGAAGGAGCTGTGCGAGTTTTACTTCCGAGAGTGGCCGACGAGACTCAATGATCTTTCTGCCTCTCTCTTTCTGTCACTTTCTTCCTGTACCGACAAGCCAGGGAGGCAGACAGAAAGAGAGAGGCAGAAAGATGAACACCGTCGAAGTCCTGGCGAACTCGCGCAAGCAAGTGATGCATAGCCCCCGAAGAGACCACGTATTGGTTCCTGCCGATTCGTGGCCCAAGCCTCCCCGCAAGTCTTGCCAAATTGGTACGGTCCGACATTTTTGGGAGAATTCCCGGCCCTTCAATCGTCTTCCGGTGTAGTTTCTTCGATATTCCCGCCGCAATGGCGATTTGCGCCCAAGTCTTCCCGGTTTTCCGAACCCGCACCCTCGACATCGTCTACCTGTTTTGCTGAACTTAGCGTTCTGGCGGGGGTTTGTGATTTCAAGGACTTATCGTATGCAACCAACTCGGCACTGGGGTCTTGTTGCCGTTCTGATGATGGGGGGCCTGTGGGCGGGAGCATCGTCCGCCGTGGGGCAGCCTGCCGATCCCGACAAGACGCCACCGGCGAAGCCAAACGAAAAGACTGTCGAGCGGCTGATTTACATGCCGTTCAAGAGTCTCAAGTCCGTCTTCGAAAAGCCGGACGGCAGCGTGTTTGTCCCGTATGCCGACTACCTGAAACTGATTGAATCGGCGATGTCGGACGGGCTGCGCAAGGCGAGTCAGCCGCCGGTTTCGGCTGTCATCACCTCGGCGAGCTACACAGCCAGGGTCGAAAAGGATGTTGCGCAGGTCTCGGTGGTGTTGGTGGTTCAGGCTCTCGACAAAGGTTGGGCCGAAGTGCCGGTGAAGTTCGGCGAAGCGGCGATCGGCAAGATCGCGTCCGACTCGGGCAAGGTGCTGCTCCGCGGAACCGGCAACGGCACCTATTCGCTGCTGCTGCCGACTCCCGGTGAGCACAAGATTCAGATTGAACTGACGGCCCGCGTCCGCACCGCACCCGAAGGGAAGAGCCTCGACATCGACGTTCCGACGGTTGGGATTTCGACGTTTGAGTTGCTGATTCCGGAAGCCGATCAGACGGTGGAATTGAAGCCAAAACGGGTCACCGAGCCGGTCGCGGCGGCGGCCAAAGAGACTCGCATCAAGGCGAGCATCGGTTCGACGGAAAAGATCTCGGTGCGCTGGCATCCGCGAGTTGGGACCAAGCCCGACATGGAGCTGTTGGCGAGCGTCACCAATCAGACGTTGGTGACTGTCGAAGACGGGCTGGTTCACACCGATGCCTGGCTGACGTACGACGTCCTCCGCGGACAGATCGAAAAAGTGCGGATCGCCGTTCCCAAGGGGCAGCGGATTCTCGACATCACCTCCAATGCCAAGGTCAAGGAGTGGAAGGCTGTCGACGAAGAGAACCGTCAAGTCGTCACCGTGGAACTGCTCAGCCGGCTAGATGGCAAGGTGACGTTGGAAGTCCACACGGAACGCGCGGCACCGGTCGAGGCGTTCGATGTCGCTGGTCTTGAGGGAGCGACCGCGCACGGCATCCATGCGTTGGACGTGATCCGCGAAAGCGGCACCGTCGCCGTGAAACAGGGCAGCGATCTGACTCTGACGGTTGAAGAGCAAACGGGTTTGCTGAGGACCGATGACGGCGAAGTCGACGCCAAACTCAAACGACCGGGAGCGCTGTACTTCAAGTACTACAGCCCGGCGTTCCGGTTGCAGCTGCTGGCCAAGCCGGTGGAACCGCGGCTGATCGTCGACCATGCGTCGCAGTTGGTGTTCCGCGACGATCAACTCAAGTTGCGTTCGGTGACCAGCTTTATGATCGATCGCGCGGGGGTGTTTGAGATCAAGTATGAAC
>JANMLE010001568.1:0-3679 GCA_031372385.1 Planctomycetota bacterium
CCCACCGCCAACGAATGGAAGTGGGGTCTGGAAACACTCACGAAAGCCGCCGACTACGCGCAGTCCAACAACATCACGCTGGTCGTCGAATACCTGAACCGCTTCGAGTGCTACTTCCTGACCAACGCGGCCGACGACGCCAAGTTCTGCCGCGAAGCGAACCACCCGAATCTGAAAATGATGTACGACACCTTCCACGCGAACATCGAGGAAAAGAACCTCGCCGCCGCGATGCAGTCCTGCTGGGATCAGGTCGTCCACGTCCACATCTCCGAAAACGACCGCTCGACACCCGGCGAAGGACACGTCGACTGGGATACCACGTTTCAAATGCTGAAGACACTCAAGTACGACGGCTGGCTGATGGTCGAGGCGTTCGGCCTGGCGCTGCCGGCGCTGGCCGCCGCGACGAAGATCTGGCGACGAATGTTCCCCAACGAAGAATACCTCGCCCAGCACGCGCTGGCGTTCATGAAGCGGATGATGGCCGGCTGAACTCGGCCAGTCTCCGGCCGTCGGCAAGAAATGATCAACCCGTAAGAGGATCAACCCGTAGGACGGATTTCCAATCCGTCCGTGAACACCGGTCGGATTGGAAATCCGTCCCACATCGTTCGCAGTTGGTTACCTGCGGACGACCTTACCGAACAGTGGATTCGCGGTGGCTCGCTTGTCCCCCTGAAGGAAAACGCTAAACTCGCTCGCGTCCATGAACGAATCGATCCGCCGTCTGACGAGTTGTCGCGCGGACGGCGTTTGGCAAGGTAGCTCAGTCGGTTAGAGCACAGGCTTCATAAGCCTGGGGTCGCGGGTTCGAGTCCCGCCCTTGCTACTCAAGAAAGCCCCTGTTTTACAGGGGTTTTCCGCATTCTTTGGGGCCGCGAAGTTCGTGACCGTCAATTCGTTGTTGCGACGTGTTTCTTGGACTTGCGACGACATGCGGACGGTTACTGCGCCGGAATCTGCGCCACCCGGCGGGACCAGTCCGGGAGCGTTCACGGCCGCGTCGATCAGGTCATCCGTGATTTGCATGTAGTGCCGCTCGCTCACCGCCATCGAATGGCCGATCCACTTGCTGACGGCGTGTTGAGGGTGAATCCGCGCGTAGTCGGTTTCGGCCGATCGTCGGAGCGTC
Organism: Planctomycetota bacterium; assembly: GCA_031372385.1. Lineage (GTDB taxonomy): Bacteria > Planctomycetota > Planctomycetia > Planctomycetales > Planctomycetaceae > Schlesneria. The sequence continues at coordinate 1,136 of JANMLE010001568.1, forward strand.
TGCATCAGGTCATCCCACGGAACGAGTCCCGCGCGTTTGATGATCGTCTCCAACCCGCGGTGCAAGTTCGACCGATGCGAGCCGAGCGTCACGATGTTGACCGTCCCTTCCGGTGCCGCATCGAACGCCTCTTGCAGGATCGGCAACAGGTCCGCCGTGATGGGGACGATGTGCGTCGAGTTTGTCTTGGATGAGCAGACCGTCAGCCGCTTCCGATCCCAGTCGATGTCAGCCCATGTCAACCGATGAGTTTCGCTCGGGGTCCGCAGACCGGCGAAGCGAGCCAGCCCGAACAATGCCCGCCATTTCGACGAGGGGCCAGCAGCGCGCGGCGGCGATCTTTTCCGATGTTTTGGGAGGTTTTCGGAGGTTGCACGACGTTGGCCGCCGTTTCGATTGTTTCGACTATTGTCCCAGGTTCGATGATGGGCCTAGAATGCCAGCCGAGACGTGGCCGAGCGGAAACGAATGAGAAAGGGATCGACCATGACTGCCTTTCTGGAGCGAACGGAACCCACCGCCCCCACTCCGAACGAAGTGAAACTGGCATCCGAATCGGTGTCTCGGCTGGCCCGTGTCGTGAAGAACCGCCGTCAGAGCGTCCGCGTCCAGATCGAATCGGATCAAGAGGCCATTGCCATTCCGATGTCCGCGTTCCGGCTGTTCGCGAACATCCTCGCCGAGATGGCCAAGGGGAACGCCGTCACGCTCATCCCGATTCATGCGGAACTCACCACGCAACAGGCGGCCGACTTGCTGAACGTGTCGCGACCGTACCTCGTCCGGCTGATTGAAGAGGGGACGCTCCCGGCCCGCATGGTGGGCACGCACCGCCGCGTCCGCTACGAAGACTTGATGCGGTACAAACGGGCGAATCGTGAAGCCCGGCTCAAGGCGCTGGAAGAGCTCTCGGCGTTGGATCAGGAACTCGGCTTGGGCTACTGAGCGTGACGCACTTCACCGCGCTGTTCGATGCCTGCGTGCTGTCTCCGGCGGAACTTCGCAGCCTGCTGATGGACTTGGCATTGACGGACCTGTTCCGGGCGCGCTGGACCGAGCGGATTCACGAGGAATGGATCAGCGGCGTCCTGAAGGATCGTCCCGACCTGACGCGGGACAAGCTGATCCATGTTCGCGACTTGATGAATTTCCACGTGAGCGATGCGCTGGTGACGGGCTTTGACGAATTGATTCCGTCGCTCACCCTGCCCGATCCCAATGACAGACACGTCTTGGCGGCGGCGATTCGCGGGCGGGCCGATGTCATCGTGACCAAGAATCTGCGGGATTTCCCGGCGAACACGCTGGCCGCTTAGGCGAGCGGCAAGAGTTAGCTTCCCCGCCACTGGGCTTGTCCCGGTGGCACGACGGCTTCTGCGCTACTCTTGGCCCCCAACAATTCAAGTAGTGCAAAAGCCGTCGAGCCACCGAGCTAAACTCGGTGGCGGGTAAATCAAGAGTTGCCGCTCGCCTTACGGCATCGCCGCACAGCATCCCGACGAGTTCATCCGCCATCTGTTGGACCTTGATCTCGCCACGGTCTGCCAGGCGGCTCAAACGCATCGGCGGAGTCTCCAGAATCCGCCCTTCACCGTGGACGAATACCTCGCCCTCTTGGAGCGGCAGGAACTCCGCCAGACCGTGGAAGTCCTGCGTCAGTTCGCCGACAACCTTTGAGACCGGTCATTTCTTCGTCGCCCGTCGCTGCGCCCGGTCGTCTGAGCGTCGGCAACACCAACTCGGTTCCTGCGGGGACCAGTTCGTGCATGTCTTCCACTTACGGTTTCAGATCGGGGAGGATCGGTACCAACCGCGTCTCTCGGCGAAGCGAAGTCGCGGTCGAAATCATCGACCAGTCACGGCCTTCCCGCTTGGGCGGAAGGTTTCTCCATTCGCTCGTCGATGGCCTGCTTCAATAGCCGGAAGTCGTTGGCTTCGAGCTGAGCTTGGTTGAGGCAGTTCATGTCGAAGACGTGGCTCAGCATGTCAGCGCGCGGGCGCCACTGGCGAGGGGCTTCGCTCGCCAGTGATCTTTGAAAACACTGGCGGTTCAAAGCCACCGCCAGTGGCACCCGGCGTGAGATGAGATTCACCACAATCGGACGAACTGGCAACGAGTGACCTTGGACTCGTTCTCAATCGCCAAGCCTTGCCAAGCAAACTCCGTGCTTGCCGAAGCCGGGCAAGCATGCCACCCCGCGCAAGTACTTCAGGAGAGATTGAGCTTCCCATAGGCAAGAAGTAATCGCGCGGTGTCTTGGCCGTCCACAATCAAGAACTGTGCATGCTTCCCGCCTTGGCGCAGCGCGGCAATTTTGCCTTCGACATCTTTGATGACCATTTCAGAGATGCGCCCGACGAATTGGACAACAAACAGGTCCGCTGGCGTATCAAACAAGCGAACAAGCTGATCCCCATGCTTTCCGCAGTTTGCGATGGTCATTTCGTTCTTGCGAATCCCCGGACCTTTGAGCATGAACGCTGTTGGCCGTCGCGACCCATTGACGATGACGTTTGCTGTGGAAACGTCGTTCAACTCATTGG
>JANMLE010001610.1:0-1285 GCA_031372385.1 Planctomycetota bacterium
CTCGAAGAAGTTCAAACTCAAGCAACTCTCCGCCGCGGAACGGGACCAGCCCGGTGTCCGCGAAAACTTGGCGGACGGCTACAAGCTGACGCTGACCGTGACGCTGAAGAATCTCTCCGACAAACCGGAAGACATCAGCTACACCCTGCAGGGACCGACCGGTGTTCCGCTGGAAGATGCGGACAACGCGTACAAGTACCGCGACGTCCGCATGGGGTTTCTGCGTGACGACGGATCGGCTGTCGACGACAGCAAGATGGGCGCGTCCGAAGTCGTGAAGAAGGAGAAGGGGAATGCGCCGGTCCTCTGGAAACGGCCCATCAAGTACATCGGTGTCGACGTGGCTTACTTCGCGACCCTGGTTCTGCCGGGTCAGGACCAGCTCAGCCAGCGGACGCTGGACAGCGCCTCGCCGGTGCTCGTGACCGAGAACAAGGACTATTCCCAGTACAGCGACATCTCCGTCGATCTGACTTCGAAGACGTTCACCGTCCCCGCCCTAGACTCAGTCCAGCACGAGTACATCCTGTTTGCCGGACCCAAGCGCCAGCAACTGCTGCAGCAGGTGTTCGCCACCGCCGTGTTGGATTACGGCTGGTTCGATTCGATCTGCCGCGGGATGGTCTGGGTGCTCAATCTGTTTCATTCGCTGGGCTTCAGCTACGGCGTGGCCATCATCTGCCTGACGGTCGTCGTCCGCACGATGTTGATCCCGCTCTCCAAGCATCAGGCGGTTCACGCGGCCAAGATGAAGGAGCTTCAACCCAAGATCCAAGCCAAGCAGAAGGAGTTGGAAGCCCGTCACGGAAAGAACACCGAGGAATACCTCAAGGCCTCGCAGGAGTTGGTGGCCGAACAGTCCAAGATGATGCTGGGTGGCTGTCTGCCGATGTTCCTGCAACTGCCAATCTTCATCGCACTCTATCGGGCGCTGAGCAGTTCGATTGAATTGCGCATGGAGCCGTTCCTGTGGTTCGAAAACCTGGCGTCACCGGATGCAATGTTTCCGCTTCCGTTCAGGCTGCCGTTCCTCGGTTGGACGGAATTCAACCTGCTCCCATGCATCTCGATCGGCCTGATGATGATTCACCAGAAATTCACGATGCCACCGCCGACGAATGACGAGCAGAAGGCGCAGTACAAGATGATGAACATCATGATGTTCGTCATGGGGGCCACGTTCTACCGGGTTCCCGCCGGACTCTGCCTGTACTTCATCTCGACCAACATCTGGAGCATGACCGAACGGACGCTCTTCGAAAAATGGGCCAAGGCGAAGGCGCTG
>JANMLE010001622.1:0-5382 GCA_031372385.1 Planctomycetota bacterium
TACCGCGAGGCGCTCGTCAAGCACCTGACGCAACTCTACAGCTCCAATTCCCGCGAACGCGACTCAGCCCCGGCACTCGACAAATTGACCGGAACCGACTTCGAAGACCTCGACCGCCAGTACGCCGAAGACGCACGTCAGTTGGAGAAGGGTGCGGATTCGCCGTAGAGGAAATGGCGGCATCGGGCGGCAGGACGCAGACTCCGGTGTTCTGTGAAAGATTGGTTCGGAAGATTCAGTGCAAAGTGAGAAGTGATCAGTGCAAAGTGCAAAATGGTAGAGAGACAATGATGGCTCCCATCACGAACAGGTTGCCGGTCGTTTCCAGTGGTCATCGCGTCAGCCGCGCCGTCGGCCGGGAGTGACTTTCATTTTGCGGTTTGCACTGACCACTTCTCACTTTGCACTCCGCTCAATCAACCAAACCGTCACAGTCGTACTACTCTTCCAGCCGCCAGCGCGCCTGGCGCAGTTGGGCGTTGGGCGAATCCTTGAGCAACTCGTACCAGACCGTTACCAGCGTGCCGTCGTCGCATTCGACCGTTGAGGGATATCCCATGTCGCCGGAATGTGCGTCGGAATTGAGGATCACCGGCGAACTCCAGGTGCGCCCACCATCCTCGCTGACGCGGGCCTGGTTCCCGAGCGGTGCGCGGCGGTGACCGTAGCTCATCAGCAGCCGTCCGTCCTTCAGCCGCAGCAGATGCGACGGATAGCCCCAGACTCCGATCGAGTGCGGCGTTGACCATGTCTTGCCGCCGTCGGTCGATTCCGTTTGCAGGGTCTCCTTGTCATTCGCTTTGTTGTGATTGCGGATGTGGGCGATCAGCCGGCCGCCGGCAGTTTCCACCGCGTGCAGTTCGTGGTACTGGCGGTGATCGTCTCCGTCGCGGGTCGGAATCGTCGCGAGCCATTCCCACGTGACGCCATCATCGGTGGAATGACACGCACCCACGCGACGCGCGGGCTTCCACAGTTCGACGCCGCAGTACAGCAGCCGCCCGTCCTTCAGTTGAACGGGACCATGCGGACTGTTCAGCGGGACCGGATACCGGGCCGACCACGTGACGCCGCCGTCTGTCGAGCGGATCATCCATGTGCCGAGTTCCGCCTGCCGCTGTTCGGCCGTGATCCGATGATGCGCCGCTCGCCACTCGCGCAGCTTCAGATCCTCCCACGCTCCCGGCTGACCGGCGGGAATCTGCTCGGCCTTCTCCAGCAGCGGCTGGTATGCCAGTGAAGTGAACGTCGTGACGAGAATCGAACCCTCGGTGGTTTCGAGCACCCCCGCATCGCGTTCGTCGATCGGACCGTCGATCAACACCTGTGGCCAGCGCCACGTCTTGCCGTTGTCCTGCGATCGCATCAGCTCGACGCGCCCAAACGGACAGACATGCGCCTCGCGCCCGCCGGACCAGACGAGAAGCAACTCGCCGTTCTTCCGCCGGGCCAGTGTTGGCCAGCCGTGATACAGCGGCGGCTTCCAACTGATCAGCTTCATCTCTTCGACGATGGCCTTCGGCCCGCCGGCGGCAATCCCCGGCCGACCAACGAGCAACCCGGCCCCCAACGCGGCAGCCGCTTGCAAGACGTCTCGACGGTGTACCGGTCCATTCATGGCAGTTTCTTTCCCTTCGGCTGCGGTGGCAGGCGCTTCGTCTGCTGGACGCCCTTGGAGACCGCGTTCTTCTGCATCTGCTTGCGAAGCTGCGGAAACTTCGAAGCGGGCTTGCGTGCGCCGCCACTGTTGGATCGAACCATGCCGGTCTCCTCTTCCGTAGGACGGTAACTCCTGCCCGTCGGGCGATTCTACCGTAGTCCCGTCGCTCCGCCGACGGGACGTGCCGCAGCGTTGGCGAAATTGCATCCGGGGACGATCGTGGCAGCGCGTCCCGTCGGCGGAGCGACGGGACTACAGTAGTTCATCATTCCCGCCCGCCGGGACGTGCGGCGAACTTCCGTGACGCGGTGCGCGCTGGAACGCGCTGCACGATCCAGATTGCCGGTGTCTTGTGCAAGCGTTCGAACGAGTCACGGATGGCCACGCCGGCCACGCCTCCCGCCGAATTGCCCGAGATACCATCGGCCAGTACGATGGCCGCCCTGTCATCCCGGTTTCCTGTTTACGGAGTCCATCATGTCGGACGTGTCTGCCCCGCGCGAATCGGACGGATTTTCTCGACGAGCGGTGCTCGGCTCGGCGCTTGCCGCGGCGGGAACAGTCGCTGGGACCGTGGCGGCGATGCACGGCCCGTGGGGATTGACCAGTGCCGCTCATGCCGCCCCCGGTGACGCGGCGAAGCCGGGCAAGCGGTACGCGATGAAAAAGTCGATCAACCAGTGGGCGTTCCCCTATCCCGACAAGATGTCGATCGAGCAATGCCTGAAGCTCGCCAAGGCCGCCGGGTTTGATGCCATCGAGTTGAACTACGACCTCGACAACGACCTCTCTCCCAAGTCGGGGACCAAGGAGTACACCGCGATCCGCCAGATGGCCGACAAGATCGGCATTCAGATCAGCGGCATCTGCTCGTTCCTGTTCTGGCCGTATCCGTTCACCAGCCACGATCCCGCCAAGCGCGCCCGCGCGCTGGAACTGGCCGGACTGATTGCTCAAGCCTCGCACGATTTGGGAACCGAGAACGTTCTCGTCGTTCCGGGTGCGGTACACATTCCCTGGCGAACCGACCACGAACCGGTGGCGAACGACCTCTGCCTGTCGCGCGCGAAAGAGGCGATCGGCAAACTGATCCCCGCGGCCGAAAAGCTGAAGGTGAACCTCAACATGGAGAACATCTTCTTCAACGGCTTCCTGATGACGCCGATGGAAATGAACGAGTTCGTGGACGGCTTTCACAGCGAGCGGATTCACGTCCACTTCGACACCGGGAACATCATGCAGTACCAGTTCCCCGAACACTGGATTCCGATCCTGGGCCAGCGGATCAAAAACGTCCATCTGAAGGAGTTCACCAAGAAGGGCACCGATTCGTCACTCGAATCGTTCCGCCCGCTGCTCGACGGCACAACCAACTGGCCCGCCGTCCTCGAAGCGTTCGACCAGATCAACTATCGCGGCTACCTGACCTTCGAATACTTCCACCCCTACCAGCACTGGCCGGAAGCACTGGTCTATCAGACGGCGGATTCGCTGGACCGAATGCTCGGCTTGAAGAGTTGATCCCGAATCGTTGGCTTTCTGCCTTGTCCCCTCGCCCCCGCCTTGGGGGGAGAGGGCTAGGGTGAGGGGGCTTCTCCGTTTGTATCTCACCTTCAATCCTCCAGCCGTTCAGCAATGCAATGCCCGCTCCCATCCTCTACTGCGGCGACACGACCCTCGAAGGTGCCGCCAGCTACCTCGCCGGACTGATGACTCATTTCGGCTGGTCCTTCGATTACGTGCCGAGTCACGTTCCGATGACGCGTGAGTTGATCGAGCGACCTCATTCGCTACTGATCCTCAGCGACTATCCGGCCACGCAGTTCGATGACGATCTGCAAGAGATTGTGTTGAAGCAGGTCGAAGGCGGGATGGGGCTACTAATGATCGGCGGCTGGGAGTCGTTTCACGGTTTCGGCGGCAATTGGGATGTCGCACCGCTGGCATGTGCCTTGCCTGTCGAAATCAGTCGCTACGACGACCGCGTGAACTTCGACCAACCGGCGCTGCTGTGCTTGCATCACAGTCAGTCGGAGTTGTGGGGTTTGCCTTGGCTTCAACGTCCGCCAACCATCGGTGGGATGAACTGCATTACGGCGAAGCCATCCGCCGAATCGCTGCTGGTTGTCACCCCATTCAGTGCTGAGTTCGACAAGGAGGCGGAAATGTGGGTTTGGCGGGAATCGCTTCCACGATTAGCAGCACTCGTGACACATTCGCGCGTCAAAGGACGAACTGCGGCGTTTGCCAGCGATGTCGCTCCCCACTGGGTTGGCGGGTTCGTCGATTGGGGGCCGGAACGAGTGAAGGCTCAAGCACCGGGAGCCTCGGCGATTGAAGTCGGCAGCCATTACGCCCAGTTCTGGAAACAATTGCTCTCGTGGGTCGGGCGGCTGGAGTGATTGGGCCTCTTGAAGATTTGAACCACGAATCTCACGAATAACACGAATCTGAAGAGGGGGAGGAAGATGTGGTGAACCCGCGCGACTTGGTCAGGAGTCGCGGTCGAAGTTGTTCGATTCTCCTCTGCTGGCCTTTGTTTTCAGATTCGTGGGATTCGTGAGATTCGTGGTTCCCTCTCTTTGTCTTCGTGCTTCTGACTCTTTCTTCCATTCGTGTTTTTCGTGTGTTTCGTGGTTCCAATTCTGAAGGTCTTGTTGAATGGCAACGGGCAATGTGCTGGTCGGGCAGTCGGGTGGGCCGACGTCCGTCATCAATTCGTCTCTCGCGGGCGTCGTCGATGCGGCGATGAAGTCGAAGGGGATCGGCCGCGTCTTCGGGATGCGGTTCGGGATTGAGGGGGTGCTCAACGATCACCTCGTCGATCTCGGCAGCGAATCACCCGACGTGCTGCGCGGACTAAGGTCCACGCCGGGAAGCGCCCTCGGGTCGAGTCGTCTCAAGCTGAAGGACGAGCATTTCCCCGCGATCCTGAAGCAACTGAAGAAGTGCGACATCCGCCACTACTTCATGATCGGCGGCAACGACACGATGGACACGATCCATCGGGTGACGAAGTACGCCAACGACCACGGTCACGAGATGCTCGGTGTCGGCGTGCCGAAGACCGTCGACAACGATCTGTACGGGACCGACCACACACCCGGCTATCCGAGCGCCGCGCGGTACATGGTGCTGAGCGTCTTGCAGGCGGGAATCCTCGCGCGCGACATGCAGAAGGTCGATCAGTTCGTGATCTTTCAGTCGGTCGGTCGCAGCGCCGGCTGGCTTCCCGCCGCGACGGCGCTGGCTCGCACGGGTGAACTGTCCGCACCGCACGTGCTGCTGTTGCCGGAACGCCGGTTCAACCAAGCTGCGTTTCTCCAAGCTGTGGCCACGGCGCACAAGAAGCATGGCTTCGTCAGCATCGTCTGCGGCGAAGGGGTGACGAACGACGATGGCTCGCCGCTCAGTGCCTCACAGACGAAGGACAAGTTCGGCAACGTCGAATTCGGCGCGATGGGCGGGACGAGTGCCGCGATGCTGCTGCACCGGATGATCGCGAACGAATTCGGCTGGCGCGGCGAGTTCCAAGTCTCCGAGTCGCTCCCGATGTGCGCGGCCGATCGCGGCACGAAGCTCGACTTCGACGAGGCGTTCGCGTGCGGCAAACAAGCGGTGAAGCTGGCCCTGCGTGGAGAAGGAGGAGTCATGGTGACAATGCAGCGCACCAACAAGCCAAGCGAACCGTACGCGATCGACTTCGGCACGATCTCGCTCAG
>JANMLE010001651.1:0-1154 GCA_031372385.1 Planctomycetota bacterium
GCTTGGAAGTAGGGAATTGCGATCGCCTCCGCAGTTTGGCCCGCGAAAATGACTGCCAGTCCTGAATCCCCGCGACCGACTCCACCGGCATCAACTCTGCCGCGCAACGTTCGAGTCCTCGGTCTGGCCAGTCTGCTGAACGACATCGCCAGTGAGATGATCTTTCCGCTGCTGCCGGGATTCCTGCTGACTCTGACCGCAGGCAACAAGTTCGCGCTGGGGATGATCGAGGGCCTGGCCGACTCGGTCGCCAGTCTGCTCAAGCTGTGGTCCGGTGGGTGGTCTGATCGGGCGGGGCGACGCAAGGGATTCGTGGTCTTCGGATACTCGCTGGCGGCGCTGATCCGGCCCTGGATCGGTGCCGTCGGCAGCATCTGGCAACTGGCGGTGATCCGGGTGGGCGACCGCATCGGCAAGGGGATTCGCACGTCGCCGCGCGATGCCATGATCGCGGACTCGTGCGAGCAATCGCAGCGCGGCCGCGCCTTCGGATTTCATCGCGCCATGGATCACTTGGGCGCGGCGATCGGTCCGCTGCTCGCCACGGCGTTCCTGTGGTTCTGGCCGGACCAGATCCGCACGCTGTTTCTACTGAGCCTGTTCCCCGGACTGCTGGTCGTCGGGCTGGTGGTCTTCGGCTTGAAGGAAGCCAAACCAACCCGCAGCGTCAGCGAGGGAGCGTCCGAAGGTGCCGATGATTCCGGCATACCAACCCGAAGCGTCAGCGAGGGCGAGCCAGATGCCGCGGCCAATGGCGTGAGCCGCGACACCAACGAGCCCGTCACACCGCGGGTTCACCTGACGCTGGCCCCGTTCGACGCGAACTTCCGGCTGTTCCTGCTCGCGTTGGTGATCTTCTCACTCGGCAACTCCAGCGACGCCTTCCTCCTGCTGCGCGCCGAGGAACTCGGCGTGCCGAAGGTTTTGCTCCCGGTGTTGTGGTGCCTGTTCCACATTCTGAAAAGCTCGGGCAATCTGTGGTGTGGTGCCGGTGTCGATCGCTACGGGCCGAAGCCGTTCATCCTGCTCGGCTGGTTGGTCTATGCGGTCATCTACCTCTGCTTCGCTCTGGCCGTGAATGCGTGGCAGGTCTGGGTGATCTTCCTTTGCTATTCGCTGTTCTACGGATTGACGGAGCCAGCGGAGAAGACGCT
>JANMLE010001656.1:0-1065 GCA_031372385.1 Planctomycetota bacterium
CAGGGGATGCGGTTCTCGGCGGCGTACGCGCCGGCGCCGGTCTGTTCGCCGACGCGGATCAGTCTGCAAACGGGCAAGAGTCCCGCGGCGTTGCATTGGACGAAGGCCGCTCCGCCGGAAGTGGGGCACAAGCTGCTCGAACCGCGTCTGATCAAGAGCATCCCGGCCTCAGAAACGACGATTGGCGAGATGCTCCACAAGGCGGGCTACGCGATGGCTCATTACGGCAAATGGCACCTCAGCGGCGGCGGGCCGGGTCAACACGGCTACGACGAGCACGACGGAGACACCGGCAACGAGAACGCGTTTCAATTCAAGGATCCCAATCCCGTCGACATCTTCGGCATGGCGGATCGAGCCGCCGCGTTCATGGAGCAGAACTCCCAGGCGAAGAAGCCGTTCTTCATTCAACTGTCGTGGAACGCGCTGCATGCGGCGGAGAACGCGAACAAGGCGACGCTCGCGAAGTACGAACGACTGATTCCGGGCGCGGTCGCCCGACGCATTGCGACGGCGGCGATCACCGAAGACCTCGACTCGGGAGTCGGCAAGGTGATGGAGGCGATCGAGCGGCTCGGACTGACCGGCGACACCTACGTCATTTACATGTCGGACAACGGCTCGGGAGGCGGCCGACAAGTCTTGAACGGTGGCAAGGGGGGCATGTGGGAAGGCGGCATCCGAGTGCCGCTCATCGTGCGCGGTCCGGGAGTGAAAGCGAACTCGTGGTGCCACACGCGGGTTGTCGGCTACGACCTCTTCCCGACCTTTTGCGAGTGGGCCGGCCTCGCGGCGAACACGCTCCCCAAGGGAATCGAGGGAGGCAGCATCGCGTCGCTGCTGACGAACAACGGCAACGGCAATGTGAAGCGGCCTCGCGAGGAACTGGTCTTCCATTTCCCGCACTATCAGGGAGACACACCGCACTCGGCGATCCTGCTGGGGGATCTGAAGCTGCTGCACTTCTATGAAGACAACCGCGACCTACACCAGGATGATCGAGTATTCCACAAATACTTGACCTTCTTCACGGGGACTATAAATCATGCTGGGAACTCCTTGGAT
>JANMLE010001703.1:0-1042 GCA_031372385.1 Planctomycetota bacterium
TTCGTCCGAAGATCCGATGACCGTTCCACCTTTGATCCCGCCGCCCGCGAGGAAGCAACTGAACACCGAGGCCCAGTGATCGCGACCGGCATCCTTGTTGATCTTGGGAGTCCGGCCGAATTCGCTGAGCATGATGACCAGCGTCTTCTGCAGCATTCCGGTTTCGGCCAGGTCACTGATCAATGAACCCAGGGCGGGGTCCATCACTTCGCCGTGGTCGCGCATCGCCGGGAAGTTCATCGAGTGGGTGTCGTACCCGCCGCGGTTGATCTGCACGAAGCGAACACCCTTTTCGACGAGTCGCTTGGCGAGCAGTGCTCCGCGACCGAACGGCGTGTTCCCGTAACGAGCCACAGTCTTGGCGGGAACCTTGGAGAATTCAAAGGCTTCCAGTGCCGGGCTGCGCATCAACTCGACGGCTTCCTCGATCGACGTTTCCGTCGCCTTCAACCGTTGATCGGTGCTGTTCCCGGTGAACCGCTGGTTGTAGCGGGCCAGGGCTTCCAGACGCTTGTTTCCACGGACCTCGGCGATCCCTTCGGGGAAGGCCAGGTACGGGTCTTTGTCACCGGGATTGGAGACGTAGTAGGCTTCGCACTTCTGGCCGAGGTATCCGGCCCGCGGTGCCTGGCCGCTGATGCTGATGTAGGCAGGCAGGTCGCCCATGTTGGGAAGTTCGTGCGTGACCACCGAGCCGATCCCCGGATAAATCAGGTTCGGGAATGGCAGGTAGCTCGTCTGCACGTGATGCGTCGCACGACCGTGATCGCCCTGCGTACCGGCAATGGAGCGGATCAGCGAGCAATGGTGCATTTGTTCGGCGAGGGTCGGGAAGATCTCGGAAATCTCGATTCCCGGAGCACTGGTCTTGATCGCGCTCAACTCGCCACCGGTCGGGCGACCGGGCTTCGGATCCCATGTGTCGATGTGTGACATCCCGCCGCCATTCCAGAACAGAATGACATGCTCGGCCTTGGCCGCATGATCTTTACCCGTGGCGGCCAGCAGGCCCTTGACGCTCATCCCCAGCAGTGTGGCACCA
>JANMLE010001727.1:0-2176 GCA_031372385.1 Planctomycetota bacterium
GCAGGCTTCGACCACCATCAGGGTATTGGATGTCCCGTCGGTCACGTCCATCATCTTGACGCATTTCCCGGCTCCCAGCACGGTGTGGTCGCCGGTGATCGTCGCATAGCACGTATTCGGGCCGGTGGAGGGATACGACGGACACCCGTACACGGGCGGCAACGGGTTGAGAAACCGCGAATTCGACGGACCATCCCACGCTTCATTGAAGTTGTACATGTTGTAAAGCGGAGCTTGATCGACGTATGGCAGAATCGAAACCCGCCAGCTCAACTTGGGCTGTCCCTGTTGGTCGTTCAAATGGGCCGCCGGGAATAGCATGTAGGTGTCGTGATAGTTGTGCATCGCGAGGCCGATCTGCTTGAGATTGTTCTTGCACTGCGTCCGTCGCGCCGCCTCACGCGCCTGCTGGACCGCCGGCAACAGCAGCGCTGCCAGGATTCCGCCACAGACGAACAATCCGCCAAACACGACGGCCGCAATGATGAGCATCGTCTGGCCACCCGAGCTTCCGCCGCCCGAGTTTCCATTGCCCTTTCGCCTCTTCTTGGAGCCATTCTTGCTCGCCGGGCTGCGCCTGAGTTTCTCGCCGCAGTAGGGGCATTCGGAATCGGTCGAAGAAACTTTTTCCGCACAACTGGGGCAAAGCATGCTGTCTTCCTGGGTGAGACTTGGGTCAGTCGAATCCGGCGAGATTCGACCTGAAATTCGTAGGGGAGTCAATCGACACGCCACGGCTGGAATTCTGTCGAAGAGATCGATAATCAACTCGCCATGAATTGAACGTGCCGCACATCTGGCAAACTGTAACGGTCCTGCCACGAACCGCAGGGCACGCAAGTCCGATTCTCCGAGCCGTGGCGAATGCGCCGATGAGACTTGTCGGACGGACAACAAGGCCGGTACGGCGACGAAGGCCGATCTGGCAACACGCCCCACACGGAAGGTTGGGCACGATGAAGGTACGGTCGTTCGTCCACGGAATGGTGATGAAGCGCGCGCTGCTGTTGTCCATCGGGCTCACATCACTCAGCCTCCATTGCGGCTGCGCGACGTTGCGTTCCGGCAAAGAAGTACAGGCGTCGAACCCCAAACGCATCATTGCGCCCGGTTCGGCGTTGCCCGCAGTGAGCGGGCCATCGGGACGAGAGTTCCCGGCGGGAGACGCTCCTGCATCAGATCGCCGCGCGGTTCGACCCGTTAGTCGTGACGAGGAGCGGTCCGTCGATCTTTCGGCTCCTGCCGTGGTGACGGCGAGCCTGCCCCCGGTCTCAGGCCCCGACAAGGCGGCCTCTTCACCCGACCCATCCGTCACACACGCCGTGTCGCTGGCAGATCTGGAAACCCTGGCCCTGCTCAACAATCCCACTCTGGCCCAGGCTCAGGCGGCGATCGAAGTGGAACAGGGAAGCTTCCGGCAAGCGGGACTCTACCCCAACCCACAAATTGGCTATCTGAACGGCACCGCGTCGAATACGGCCGTGAAGCAATCCAACGGCGTCTTCCTCAGCCAGGAGTTTGTCACTGCCCACAAACTCGATTTGGATCAGCAGGCATCTTCACAGGAGGTCAAACGACTTCAGTGGGATCAGGAAGCCCAGTGCATGCGCGTCTTGAACGACCTGAAGATTCGCTACTACGAAGTGCTGGGCGCACAGGAGACCATTGCGGTGTCCCGGCGATTGGAGAAGATCGCCGAGGAAAACCTGCGGGTGGCCGAACGACTGTTTGACGCCAAGCAGGGAACGCGATCCGACGTGCTGCAAGCCAACGTGCAACTCGAAACAGTACGCCTGAATCTTGAAGACGCCGAGTACCGCCATGCGGCCGCCTGGGAACAACTGGCCACCATCATCGGGACGTCGCCGATGCAGCCGGTTCCGCTCTCGGGGGATCTGGCGGGTGAGGTTCCGCCTCTCGATCTGGAGACGTGCTGGCAGGAGTTGCTGTCACGCAGTCCTCAACTCCGGTCCACCGAATCCGAATTGGACCACGGCTGGGCCGTGTATCGATTGGCTCAGGCTCAGGCCATTCCCAACGTCACGCTGCAATCGGTGATCGAATACGACAAAGCGACACAGGCAACGACAGCCAGCACGCTCGTGGCACTGCCGCTGCCGCTCTACAACCGGAACCAGGGCAACATCGACAAGGCACTGGCTGACGTTCGGACGGA
>JANMLE010001740.1:0-5757 GCA_031372385.1 Planctomycetota bacterium
GGCAGCCGCGAAGCTGCGGCGACTGTTAGCACGCCGCAAAAAACAGGCGCAGCAAGCTGCAAAGGGAGGGCAGGCCCATGACTGACCCGAGCATGATCCCCGAAGAACTCTGGCTCGCCCGCGAAGTGGCTAAGTATACGAAGTTGAGCGAGCGGACTGTCTTCACGCTCACTCAAGACGGTGTGATCCCCTGCATTCGACTCGGTCGCTCGGTTCGCTATCGCCCGGCGGCGGTTATCGAAGCCTTGCGACGGCTGGAAAGCGGGGTGGCTCAATGAGCGCCTCAGAGAAAGCCGAACGCGCTGCGGAACGCGAGTCATGGGCAGTCACTGGTGACTCTGGCAGACTGAATCAATCAAAACAACGTCCCGCCCCGAAAAGTCGCGGGGGTGGAAACAGAGCAACCAGAGCCACCAGAGCAACTACATCGTCGGCGGCCGTCGCGGCTCAGAGTGGTCGCGTCGAGATACTCGTCGGCACAGACGAACATCGCGTCAACGATGAAGCGGTCGCGGCATTGGCCGGAGATGAAGACCTGTTTGCCCGTGTCGGGATGCTGACCCACATCGTGGGTGAGGATGCCGTCCACGATGGAATCGTGAGGCCCAACGGTGCGAAGCGGATTCGCGTGCTGCTATCGCAGTCGCTGCGCGAGTCCATGACGCGGCGGATTCAGTTTATCGAAATGAGGAACGGCCCCGATGGCGAACCTTATCAAAAGCCGGTTCATCCGCCGGGCTGGTGTGTGAGTGCTGTTCACGCTCGCGGGGCGTGGCCGGGAGTCCGACCGCTCCGCGCGATAGTGACCTGTCCCGCGCTGCGAGCGGACGGTTCGATGCTCTCGACGAACGGCTACGATCCGACGACCGGGCTGTTTCTGGCTAGTGCCATCAAACTGCCGCCGATCCCCGCGCAGCCGACGCGGGATGATGCCGTTCGCGCCGCAGAAGTGCTGCTCAACGTGACAGTCGATTTCCCGTTCGCGAGGCCCGAGCATCGTGCCGCGTGGCTGGCGTTCGTGCTGACGCCGCTGGCACGTCATGCGTTCTCCGGCCCGTCGCCGTTGTTTCTGATCGACGCCAATACGCGCGGCTCCGGAAAATCGCTGCTGGCTGACGTGGGTGGCATCCTCGCCACGGGAACAACACTCGCCCGGATGTCGAACCCGAGGGATGATGAAGAGTGCCGCAAGCGCATCACGGCACTGGCCCTCGCGGGGGATTCGATGGTTCTGATCGACAACATCATCGGGAACCTGGGCTGCGCGAGTCTCGACGCGGCTCTGACTTCGCCCGACAGTTGGAAGGATCGCATTCTCGGCAGGAGTGAGATGGTGGAACTGCCGCTGTCTCTGACGTGGACCGCCACGGGAAACAACGTGATGCTGGAGGCCGACACGTCACGGCGGACGCTGCATATCCGTCTCGACTCGCCCGAGGAGAATCCCGAACTCCGAAGCGGCTTCCAGATTCCGCATCTCGTCGCGCACGTCAAACAGCAGCGTGCCGTCTTGGTCGCGGCTGGGCTGACGATCCTATCGGCCTACCATGCGGCCGGTCGCCCAAGAATGAACCTGCCCGCGTGGGGATCGTTCGATGCGTGGTCCGCTCTCATCCGCGAGGCCGTCGTCTGGTGCGGTCTACCCGATCCCGGTCAGACACGCGAGGAACTGGCCAAGCGATCCGACGTGACGGCGGGAGTCCTGCAAATCATCATCAACCAGTGGCCGAACATCGACCGGAACGGCGAAGGGCTGACGACTTCGGAGTTGCTCAAAAGTCTGGAGGAACGACGCCCCGATTACGAGGCTATCCGCGAGGCGGTCTGTGAACTGTGCGGTGCTGCGGGTGACAAGCTGCCATCGACTCGGAGTCTCGGCAACAAGCTCAAACGCTTCCGTGGTCGTGTTGTGAATGGCAAGGCCCTCGATTCGGACGATGAGCACGGCAAAGCCCGTTGGGTGGTCCGACCGGTCAAGCGACCAGCAACCGGTTGCTCTGGTGGCTCTGGTTGCTCAGTTCCGCCCCCGGTGGAAATCGGATGCGAGACGTTGATTTCGTCGAATGCGTTCGACGATTTGGAGGAAGCGGCATCCAGACTCTTCCCCTGATTGCGGCTCATTGCGGCTGGCGCGCTGCTCCGGCCGATGGTAGTATCTGACTCACCTTAGACCGGCGGCAGTGTGGTGGGAACTTGAAGCCCTGCCCGCTGTCGTCCGGTCGCTTCAAGAAAGGTTTCTTCAATGGCCAGCATCAGCACGGACAAACAGGGGAACCGTCGCGTTCTGTTCACCAATCGCGACGGGCAACGCAAGGCGGTCTATCTCGGCGCGATGCCGAAGAAACAGGCCGACACGATTGCAACCAAGGTCCATGCTCTGAATGGAGCCAAGATCGCGGGAGCCGCTCCGGCCGATGAGGTGTCGCGGTGGACGGCGACGGGGATCGGCGATGATCTTCACGAGAAGCTCGCCAAGGTCGGTCTGGTCGAACCTCGTGGCAACGTCAACGAAATCACGCTGGCAGAGTTCATCGAAGTGTTCATCGCCGGTCGCGTGGACGTGAAGCCGGGCACGGTGATGAATTACCGCATGTGCCAAGCGAAGCTGCTGGCCTACTTCAAACAAACCAAGCGACTGGGCGACGTGACGCCGCTTGACGCGGATCGGTTCCGTTCGTGGTTGAAGGCCGGGACGAAGGGCGACACGGCCAAGACCTCACTGTCCGAGAACTACACGCGGACACTCATCAAGAACGCCAAGCTGGTTTTCGGTGCGGCCGTGAAGGGGCGACTGATCGAATCGAATCCCTTCGCCGGTCACAAGACAAAAGTGATGGCCAACCGCGAACGGATGGTATTTGTGGAGCGGGCCGTCATCGACCGCGTTCTCGCCGCCTGTCCGTCCGCCAAGTGGCGGGCCATTGTGTCGCTCTGCCGATTTGGTGGCCTGCGTTGCCCATCCGAGGTCTTGGCCCTGCGTTGGGACGACGTAGACTTTGAACGCGGCAGAATGCGTGTCCGTTCGTCCAAGACCGAACATCACGAAGGGGGCGGGATTCGCGAAGTGCCGCTCTTCCCCGAAGTACGAACGGCTTTGGAAGAATTGTTTCTGGAGCCGGACGGTGGCGAACTGGTCATTCGGGTGGCGAACCGGGATCGCACGACGAATCTGCGAACGACATTCGAGAAGATCGTCACACGGGCCAAAGTGGAGCCGTGGGGCAAGCCGTTCCAGAACCTGAGAAGCTCCCGAGAAACGGAACTCGCCCAAACGCTGCCGGTTCACGTTGTCACGGCTTGGATGGGCAACACTCCCAAGGTCGCAATGGAACACTACCTGCAAGTGCGCGACGAAGACTTTGACGAAGCCGCCAAGACGACGCGCATTCCGACGCAGCACACGTCCGCAACGGCCGGAAACGCCTCGCAGTCGCTGATCCCCACCAACGAACAAACCCCTGTTTTTGCAGGGGTTTGCTTGTCAGTGCCGAAGTCTGCGAAGTCATCAAGTTGCCCGACGAGGATTCGAACCTCGACCAAGTGAGTCAGAGTCACTCGTGCTACCGTTACACCATCAGGCAGTGTCGCCGAGCCGTGCTGGCCGGGCATCAGATCGATGCCGCAGTTGTGATGATCGCGGCTCGGGTTGCGGAAGGGTGCGAAGTATACTCGCCCCCCGAGTTTTGCCAATGTCCGCTTGAGTAGTTTTTTGGATCGGCGAATGTTGAGATGCCGTGATGATCCTCGCAATCGAGTCGTCCTTGCGCGAGGACCGTCGTACCGGGTGAGTCCAGTCAGTCATCTCCATACTTCAGCGAAAGGGTTTCTGTGGCAGACACCGACGAATTGTTTTCGGTTCGCGATCAGGTCGTACTCGTTTCGGGTGGCAGTCGCGGGATCGGGCGAGGATTGGCAGAGGGCTTTGCGGCGAGGGGCGCTCGCGTGGTCATCGCCGGTCGGGACGAGGCGACGCTGAAACAGACGGCGAGCGAAATTTCGGGAAGCTCGCATCCCGTGGAGTTCGCGGTCTGCGATGTCTCAAAACCCGACGATGTGCCGCAACTGATCGAGGCCGTTGTGGCGAAGGCCAGGCGGATCGACTCGCTGCTCAACGTGGCGGGAGTCAACATTCGCAAGCGAGTGGAAACGTACTCGGTCGAAGAGTTCGACCACATTCTGGACATCAATCTCAAGGGAGCATTCCTCGTCGCGCAGGCCGTCGGAAAACAGATGATTGCTCAGGGGTCTGGAGGAACGATCGTCAACATCGACTCACTGAACACGTTTGCCCCGCTGAAGGGAGTCCTGCCTTACGCAATGAGCAAGGCGGGACTGGGCATGATGACGCGCGGCATGGGCATGGAGTGGGGCGATCACGGTATTCGAGTCAATGCGATTGCGCCCGGCTTCATTTTGACCGACCTGACACAAAAGCTGTGGTCCGATCCCACGATGCAGGCCTGGGGCAAGGCGAATACGCCACTCCGGCGACTCGGTCGGCCGGAAGACATGCTGGGTGCGGCGTTGTTCCTGACGAGTGCCGCGTCGGCCTATATGACCGGACAGGTGATCTACGTCGATGGAGGCATCACCTGCGGGATGCAGTGGCCAATCCCGATGACATGACGCCGCTTGCTCCAACATGGGAGCGGTGCTGCGTCGGATGAATCGGTACGACCACTACAACCGTCACAAGTTCTGACGCAGCTTTCTCGGGCACACGCCAAACCAGGAGCTATGTTTCGGACGGACGTGTCGGTTGCGGGGCTCCTCGGATCCTCGGACCGCCGTCTGCCCGACGGCCCTTCGCCGCCGTGGCATCACATGGCGGAGACCGACCAATGTTGGCGTGGTTCCAATTCAATCGACCTCAATCAAAACCATTTCCCCGTGCGGAGGAATGGCTCGCCGGAGATTTGCGAACCGCGCGAGTCAACCTCGACAAGCGAGTCTTTTGGGTGTTGTTTGCTCAATGGGCGACCGTGATGTTGGGAACGCTGGCGATGTCCGCCAAAGCCGACTTCGCGAGCGTTGACTCGTTGTGGACAACACTGCTGTTGAATGGCGTCTTGACCGGTGTGCCGTTGTGGCTCACGCTGCGTTCGCCGGGAGAACCTTCGACCCGCATGGCGGTTGCCGTCAGCCAGGGCCTGTTTTCGGCGCTGCTGTTCCACGCGACCGCCGGTCGAATGGAAACGCATCTGCACTTGTTCGCCTGGTTGGTCGTGCTGGCCGCTTATCGAGACCTTCGCGTTTTGATTGTGGCCGGTGTGTCAGCCCTTGTCAGTCAAATGTTCATCGGGATGTTTGTCGCCGCTCCCGAGATGGCCTCTGCTCAACTCGGCCATCTTGCCGAACACGCCATCTGGCTGATTGGTGAGACGGCATGCCTGGCGGCGTTCATTCATTTCAGTGTGCAGGCGATGTCCGATCTGGCTCGCCGCGAAGCCGCGCTCGAGTCGCTGAACAACAACCTCGAACGCAAGGTGGAGCGCCGAACTCGCGAAATGTTCGACAGACTTGAGGCCGCGCGTCGCGAGTACTCGGTGATTCGGGAACTCCAAGACAAAACAGAGGCTGATGAAGCGACGGCGGTCAGGCAACTGACGCAGCTTCGTCGCGATGTCTCGGTACATGCCATGACTCTGATGGACGCCACCTGGCACTGGACCGAAGCCACATTGCCCGAGGAACTTCGCCCCGAATGGCGAACGATCCGAGAGGCGTCTCAGGCATTGCTGAACCTCGCCGAGCGCG
>JANMLE010001780.1:0-1659 GCA_031372385.1 Planctomycetota bacterium
CGGGGTCGTCCAGTAGTTCCAAGCAGCCGGCGCGAGACCCAGTTTCGTCAGCGTTCGCGCCGTGCGATGACAGGCGGCCGTGTCGTCGACGTCGATGTCCCGCCAGCGGGTCGCGGCGCGTTGCACCGTGAGGGCAAACTGAATTCTGGTGAACAGGTTGGCACCGGCGAGTTGCTGCGCCCGCTCCTCCAGCGCCGTGAAGAGGGAGTCGTAGTCCTTGCGGAACGCTTCGAGATTCACCGTCTTCGGCAGCGCGGCGAATTCCAGTTCGTAGGCGTGTTCCAGCGAGTCGATCCATTCGCCGAACTTGCGCAACTGGTGGGCGATGTTCGCGGCGTCGCGCCAGAGCTGCGAGACCTTCCGCAATTTGTCATTGGCCAGGGCGTGTTGAACGCAGACTTCCGCCTGTTCCCAGTTGGCGGCCTCTTTCGCATACGCCAGCGCGGCCAGATTGAGACGCGGATACGCGGCGAGATCCCGGTCCTTGACCGCCAGTTGGAAGACTTCGGCGGCGAGAGCCGTTTCGCCCAGCGAGACGCAGGCCCGCGCCAACACGATCAGCGTGTGAGGCCGCTTCTGTGCGGCAAGCTGCCGCGCGGCTTCCCGAACGAGTTCGCCCCACGCGACACACGGCTGTCCGATGGCGGTCCGGAAGTGTTTGACGAACGCACCGCGCGTCTCGCCGTTCAAATCGGGAACGATACCGCTCGCGATCGCGTCGGCGAGTTGCGATTGAAACAGCTTCGTGGCCTGCGCGACGGAGGCATCATCGCCGACCGTCAGCAGCCAGTCGATCCGTGCCGTGCGGCCGAAGGCGGGGAGGCCGCGCTCGTCGGCCAGCGCGGCGGCGGTGTCGTTCAACTTCCGGGCCAGCGCGGCATTCATCCGATTGGCCTGCGTGAGGCTCTGCGAGACCGTCGACAACAGCATCGCGGCGAGATCGACCGACCGACAGTCGCGAATGACCATCACGCTGGCCTCCACGTCCTGTTCAAGCTCCGCCGCCGTTCGTTCTGGAGTGGCAACCTGATTCCTCGTCCAACGCGAGTGAACGTTGTACGTCGCCACCAGCCGCTTGAGGAACGGGCCGGCCCCGTCGATCGGAGCGAGCACCAAATTCAACTGACCGTTGGTCGCGAAGCCGGCGAACTGCTCCAGGTACTTCGCCAGCGGTGAATCAGGATGCTGCTTCGTCGCGTTCGTCACGAGCGGACTGTGCGGTGCCACCGACGCGAGCAACACGGACAGACCGATGCGGTGATCGCCCCGGGCCGTGTATCGCTGGTCGATGAACGCGACGAGTTCATTGGCCCGGACTTCCGCGAAGTACGTCGCGAGCAACCGCAGCGCGTCGTCATCCGACAGCTTCGCGAAGTCCGGCGCGTTGGTCTGCAAATTCACCGGCACACTGACCGGCACTCCCGCCGCCGAACGGTACGGCAACGGCAACACGACGAGATCCGTTGTGACGGGAACCACGTTCGGCGCCTCGACCGGCTGGCGTTCGTATTTCGCCTCACCGATCAGCTTGTCCTCGGCGTCCAACAGACGGATCGTCCCGTCGGCCGAGAACGTTTGTTTGGCCAACCGTTTGTTGGCGGTGATGTCGACCACGCGCGTCTCAACGAGCCGCCCGTCTTCGGCGAAGACCAGTTCGAA
>JANMLE010001794.1:0-1619 GCA_031372385.1 Planctomycetota bacterium
AAGAACTGGCTGACAAGCAGGAAGTCACCGTCGTTGGGGAGTTCCAAGTACAGCAACCGCAACTCGCGGGCCAGGTACGAATCGACCGGCACCGCCAGATCGACGGGTCCGCCGCGCATCTGGTTCACAAACGCATCGGCATCGTGTTCGACCAGCCGTGCGGCCGCTTCGCACGCGGCATAAATCACGCTCTCGTCCACCAGGTCCGCCGCATGCGCTTCGCGGCTGACGTGCCGCTGCCAGGTGGCGGCGAGCAGATCCAGTTGCACCTGCGGAGGAACCTCCCGCAGAAACGGGATCTCGCCCAGGTAACCGTACGCTTCGCCAATGTCATTGGCGGAACGCTTGTGGAGGGACAACCGCTCGAACGTCTCGCGGAACGCAACGCGGAACGCGACGTAGCTGAGCAGTGACTGGGGCAGTGGTGTTTGGCAAATCTTGAGCATGTTTTCATGCTGATGGCCAAAGGGACCGGACACAAGTGCAATTCTCGCGGATTTGCCTTCGGAATCATCATCCCATGAATCACAGCCATTCCGAGCCTCCCCGTTTGCCGGATCGCGCGGACCGTCAAACTCATCTGGACCAGCGACTTTTTCCATGTAGTTCCGCCAATCCCTTCGTGGACACTCGTGGGGGCGGAACGGGGGTGGACCGAGTCAATGTTCGTTGCCCCAAAGGGATGTTCCTCGGGAGGCTCGTGCGCGTCCCAATGGGTCCGTCTTGGTTTTCATTCGCGCTCCCTTTGATTCGCGCGGAATCCTTTCTTCGAGGAAGAATGTCCGCGCGAATGAAACGGAGCGCGAATGAGTACCAGCGGGAAACATCGAGGCGTGCTGGTGGGCCGGCGCGGCGAAGCGCCGCTGGTCCCACCCTACACTGTGCCCGGCTTCAATAAGGCATTGGCCCTGCAAACTCATTGGTCCCGCTGGCTGATCGCTGCCTGTCGTGTTTCAATGGTCGCTCTGTCTGACGGGACGAACTTCTCTTGAGAGCCTGACAACCGATGAGACGTGCCTCGAACCTCCTCGCCGTTGTTGTCTGTTTGCTGACGACAATCTCGTGCGCAATCGCCGCTGAAGGCCGAGTCGAATTCAATCGCGACATCCGGCCGATCCTGTCCGACAACTGCTTCGCCTGTCATGGGCCCGATGAAAAGACGCGGCAGGGAGGACTGCGGCTGGATCTTGTCGAGCAGTCTCGCGCGAAGCTGGTCTCGGGCAAGGTGGCCGTCGCGCCGGGCAAGGTCGCCGAGAGCGAACTGGCGCGGCGGATCAGTGCGGCGGAACCGACCGAGCACATGCCGCCCCCAGACAGCGGCAAACACCTGACGGTGTCGCAGATCGAGTTGTTGAAACGGTGAATCGAACAGGGGGCCGAGTATCAGGCGCACTGGTCGTTTGTGGCGGTGCAGCGGCCGGTCGTGCCTCAAGAGAGCGGGACGGGCGGATTGGAAATCCGCCCTACGGGGAAGGGCTCGTGGTCGCGGAATGCGATCGACAACTTTGTGCTTCAGCGACTGACGCAAGAGCGGTTGAGTCCCGCGCCGGAGGCGGATCGGGAGCGACTGCTGCGGCGACTCACACTCGATCTGACTGGCGTGCCGCCGACGATCGACG
>JANMLE010001872.1:0-1533 GCA_031372385.1 Planctomycetota bacterium
CCCTGGACCCGGCTGGGCAGGCCCATGATTCTCAGGAAGCCTTCGGCGTCGGTTTGGTTGTAGGAACCGCCCGCTTCCATGCTCGCGATCTTGTCGTCGTACAGGCTGTTCGGACTGGTTCGGCTACAAACGATGATGTTCCCCTTGTACAGGCCGAGTTTCACTTCGCCGGTCACGACCGATTGCGTCTGCCGGTTGAAGGCCATCAGGGCATCCATCTTCGCCGTGTACCAGAAACCGTAATAGACCATCTCGGCGATTTCCGGCGAGAGGCGGTCGCGCAGATGCAGTAGGTCGCGGTCGAGCGTCAACTGCTCGACGTACCGATGGGCTTCGTACAGCAGCGTCATCCCCGGTGCTTCGTAGACGCCGCGGCTCTTCATGCCGACGAACCGGTTCTCGATCATGTCGAGCCGACCGACGCCGTTTCGTCCGCCGATCTTGTTCAGTTCGAGGACCATCGCCAACGCGCCGACCTTCTTTCCGTTGAGCGTCGTGGGGAAGCCACTCTCGAAGCCGATCGTCACGTATTCGATCTTGTCGGGCGCTTGTTGCGGCGAGACTGTCATGCCGAAGTCGGGCACATCGACGCCGGTTGCTTGCGGGTCTTCGAGGACTCCCGCTTCGTAACTGATGTGTAGGCAGTTCTCATCGGAACTATACGGCTTTGAGACCGACGCCTTCACGGGGATGTTCTTCTCGGCACAGTACGCGATCATTTCCGTCCGGCCGGGAAACAGTTTGCGGTAACGCTCGATGCGCCACGGGGCGATGATCTTCACGCCGGGCTCCAGCGCTTCCGCCGCGAGTTGAAACCGACACTGGTCGTTTCCCTTGCCGGTGGCACCGTGAGCGTAAGCGTCGGCACCGACTTCCCGCGCGACTTGCAGGCAGGCCTTGGAGATCAGCGGCCGGGCGATTGATGTCCCCAGCAGGTAGACGCCTTCATACTTGGCCTGCCACTGCATCACGGGGAACGCGAAGTCGCGGCAGAGTTCCGCCTGGGCATCGACGATCCGCGCCGACTTGGCTCCACACGTGTGAGCCTTCTTGAGGATCGCCTCGCGGTCTTCGCAGGGCTGGCCCAAGTCGACGTACACGCAGTGAACGTCGTATCCCTCGTCCTGCAACCAACCGAGAATGACCGACGTATCAAGACCGCCGGAATAGGCGAGCACACAACTGGGCATGAACAACTTCCAATCCAAAGATGAGGGGCGAGCCGCGACAGGCGGGGATTATAGCCATGCGGCGAAGGCTCGCCACCGCACACTGTTCGCCGCATCAGGGGCATCGCTCTTTTCAAAGTAATTCCGCCGCTCCCTTCGTGGACACTGGTGGGGGAGGAACAGGAGTGGACCGAGTCAATGTTCGTGGCCCCAAAGAGATGTTCCTCCGGAGTCTCGTGCGCTTCCCAATGGGTCCGTCTCGGTTTACATTCGCGCTCCCTATGATTCGCGCGGACATTCCTCCTCGAAGAAAGGATTCCGCGCGAATCAAACGGAGCGCGAATGAGTTCCAAAAGCAGCAAGG
>JANMLE010001898.1:0-2119 GCA_031372385.1 Planctomycetota bacterium
CCAATCTTCCCGCAGACCGTGGTCCGCTGGAGAAGGAGTCAACCATGCTTCCCGTTGCATTCGCGCTCGGTCCTATGGAATTGGCACTCGTTTTTGGCATCGCACTGCTGTTGTTCGGCGGAAGCCGGCTGCCGACCTTGATGCGGTCGCTGGGTCAAAGCGTGACGGAATTCAAAAAGGGCGTCCGCGAAGATGACGCTCCCGACGCCAATTTGGATGCCAAGAAGCCGGACACCAAGTAAACATCCCATTCCATCGGAGGAAGAAACATGCTTCCCATCGCTTTCATTGGAAACCTCGGTCCCTTCGAAATGTTGCTGGTCGCGGGAATCGCATTGCTGCTGTTCGGAAAGAATCTTCCGAAGGTGGCTCGCGACGCGGGCAAGGCGATCGTTGAATTCAAGAAGGGAATGTCCGGAATCGAACACGCTGTCGATGACGCCGTCTATGCCAAGCCGGAATCGAGCAACGCGTCGCGACCGGCACCGCATGAGGAATCTGTGGAATCCTCCGCGCCGAAGTTCGAGCCACCGACCTCAGAGCCAACACCGGTCGCGCCAAAAGCAACCGAGTCGGTCACGTAGGTCGTCGGGGCACTGCTCGGCGGTTACTTCGGACCGAGTGCTTGTGGCGTTTCCACGTCGACGATCCGGGCGGTCGGTCGCGACAAGTCGACCAAGATCGGCTGCGGCGATTCGGCCTTCGCTGTGTTTCCCGCCACGTCGCGGGCGACCACGCGCACATAGAACTGCGACGGCGATCCGGGGGTGACAGCCCACTCGAATCCGCCCTGGTCATCCGTCCAGCCGCTGACGGCTTCCCACGGACCGTTGCGGGTCGGTGAGTAATAGACGGAGACCGGCTTGCTGGCCAGATGTTCGTCGGCGATCCGCCATCGGACTAGCACTCGGTTGCTGCTGGCCCCTTGTCCCTGCTGGGCCGAGATCAATTCCACCGTCGGCGGAGTCTGGTCCACCGCCACAATGATCGACGGCAACTCACCGGGAAGCGGGGGATCGTTCGTCAATCCCACGCCGCTGCGGACTCGAATGGAAAACCCGTACTCGCCGTCCTGGGGCACTTCGACGTCGATCGGACTGCGGCGATCGGGATCGTCGCCGTACTTCCACCACTTGCGTCCCTGATCCTGTGTGATGAACAGTTCCACGGCACCGATGCCGGATGGGCCGACGTCATCGACTGTGTAACCGACTTGGAATCGACGCGAACCGACCACGCGCCGCGGTCCTGCGCTTCGCGGCGCGAGATTCGGTTGTTGTGCGGGGTGTGGTTGCAGTACGGGATTCGGCTGACTAACCGCCAGATCGGGGAAGTCGCCCCAACGGTCCTTAGTGATTTCCGGCCGCGACTTTTCGCTGCCGGCGACGAACCGCTCACCGGGTGAGACAGCCGTTCCACCCCACGGTGTGATGACGGGACCGTGATACTCGTTGGCTTTTTCGGCGGGACCGCTCGACGCACCGATCCGCGCATCGGGCACGATCACATTCGGAACCACGGCGTTGGGCATGTTCGACACCGCGGCGGAGCGACTGCTCTCCGCAGCCGGAAGACGTGTGCTCTCCACGGCTGGGGGGCTGATCGCGGCTTGTTCGTGACCATCCAATCCGGCGATCGGAACACGACGTGTCGGTCTGGGCTTGGGAGCCGGATCACCGACGGCGATGATCTGCATTTGGGTCTGCCCCTTGCCCACATTCGACGCCGAGTCGGCGATCGTTCCGCGCACCTTGACCTGTCCCTGTTGAGACACGTTCCACGGAATCTGACCGCTCGCCTTCGGAGTCACCTCGACCGGTTCCCAGTCCTGGCTGCCGGGCTGCTGGTATTCGAGCTTCAGCGTGGAGACATCCAGATGCGCATCGGCGGCGTTCCAGGAGAGCTCGACTCGTCCCGGCCCCAACTGTTGCAGCGAAAGTTCGAGCAACGGTGCCAGCGTGTCGACTTGGACGATCAACCCCGTCTCATACTGACCGGCAGGCGGATGCAACTGGTTGCGGCCGTCGAGCGTCTTGACCGCAAAGCGGTACTCGCCGTCCCCCGCAGCCTGGTATTCAAACTTCGCCCCATCGGGAGCAAGTGTCTGGGACAACTCCCA
>JANMLE010000075.1:0-6166 GCA_031372385.1 Planctomycetota bacterium
CCGTTCCGAGGCATTCGATCAGCGATTCACGGAATGTCACATCCCGGCTCTTCAAGCGTTCGAGCACGGCTGCTCCGGCGCGCCGGGCCTTGGCCACGGCGTGGTCTCCGTAGACCGTCAACTGCCCCTGGGCACGGTATCCGTCCTGGTAAGTGGCGCTCACCTTGTACGACACGGGTGCGGGACGGCCGCTCGCGCCGCGGACCGAAATGCGATCCGCGGATTCCTCCGTCAATTCGAGCGACAGGAACGAGACCGTCACATCGGGAGACAGGTACGCGCCGGGGTCGCCGATCTCGTAGACCAGTTGCTCCTTGACGGTCGGCAAGGTCACAGCGCCGCCGGTGCCGCGCGGTTTCGTGACGACGAAGCCGCCGTCTTCATCCACTTCGACGATCGGGAATCCGACGCGCTCGACGCGGGGAATGTCGAGCCAGTCGGTGGCGATCCCGCCGGTCACCTGGGTGCCGCATTCGATCAGGTGGCCGGCGACGGTAGCCTGGGCGAGGCGATCCCAGTCACTCCACTCCCAGCCGTGGAAGAACGCGCAGGCCGCGACCGTCAGACTGGGATCGGCCACGCGCCCGGTGATGACGATGTCCGCACCGGTCGCCAGCGCTTCGGCAATCGGCTTGGAACCCAGATAAGCGTTCGCGGTGACCAACCGGTCTGCAATGAGGCCGAGCGGTTCGTTCGTGTCAAGGTTGCGGAACAGCGGGTTGTCGGGTGGCGCGAGGCGCAACTGATCGAGCACGTCATCGCCGTAGACGACCGCGATCGTGCGGTTGCCGCAGCCCGCTTCGGTCAGGATCTGCCGGCATGCCTTCGCACAGGCGAGCGGATTCAATCCTCCGGCGTTCGCGATCATCCGGCAGCGTCCTCCCTGCCGCCAATACGGGGTCAGCGACTGGATGACTTCCAACACGTCGCGCGGCCAGCCGGCCTCGGGGTGTCGCGACTGTTGCAGCGCGAGGATCGACATCGACACTTCGGCGAGGAAGTCGAACGTGATGAAGTCCAGATCCGGTTCCGCCGCGAGCATCTCTGCGGCGGCTTCGATGCGGTCGCCCCAGAATCCGTGGGCGTTGCCGATGCGGACTGCGCGAGTCATGGAAGGCCCTCCGTGTGTGTTGGACAGCAAGTGCAAAGTGGGAAGTGAGCAGTGAAAAGTGAAAAGTGATGAATGAAGAGACTCACGCAGTGGCTTTCATTTTGCACTTTGCACTGCTCACTTCTCACTTTGCACTTCCCAAATCTCAAATCCCAGATTTCAAATCTCAAATTCCAAACAAAAGCGAAGTCACCGTGAGCCTCGTCCCACGCCCGGCACGTCCGTCACATCTGAATCATCCCCGTGCGGAACTCTCCGCGTGTTGTCCCCTCGGGGATCAGTCGCAGTGCTGATGCCAGCCAATGCCGAGTCTCGTGAGGCGGGATGATGGCATCGACCCAGCCGCGCGCCGCGCCGTGGCGGATGTCCGTCTGTTCGACGTAGCTCTGCCGGACCTCGTCGCGCAGTTGCCGGCGTTCGTCATCGGTCAGCGGCTTGCCCGCCCGTTCGGCATCGCGGACCTTCAACGAGAGCAGCGTGTCGGCGGCTTGGTCGGCACCCATCACGGCATAGCGGGCACCGGGCCAGGCGAGGATCAGCCACGGATCATACGCCTTGCCGCACAGCGCGTAGTTTCCCGCGCCGAACGAGCCGCCGATCACGACGGTGAACTTGGGGACGACGCTGTTGCTGACGACGTTGACCAGCTTCGCGCCCGAGCGAATGATCCCCGCCTGCTCCGACTGCCGGCCGACCATGAACCCCTGCACGTTTTGAAAGAACACGATCGGCACCGCGGCCTGGTTGCATTCCATCACGAACCGCGCGGCCTTCTCGGCTGAGTCAACATAGAGCACGCCGCCGATCTGAAGTTCGCCGGCCGCCGTGCGGCAGCGCTGGCACTGGTTCGCCACCAGTCCCACCGCGCGGCCCGCGATCCGGGCGTGGGCGGTGACGACTGTCGTCCCGTAATCGGCGCGAAACTCGTTGAGCGACCCGGCATCAACGACGCACTTCAGCACGTCGCGAATGTCGTATTCGACGCGGTCGTCACCGGGCGCGATGGCATACGCGTCGTGGCAATCCCGCTCTGTCGAAGCGACTGTCACAGCATCGCCGCTCGAACTCGCACGATGCGGCAGCAGATCGATCAATGACCGCAATCGTTGCAGACAACTGGGATCGTCCGGCTCGCGGTAATCGACGGTCCCGCTGATTTCCGCGTGCATGCGGGCACCGCCGAGTTCCTCGGGGTCCGCCGTTTGACCGATGGCGGCTTTGACCAGCGCGGGGCCGGCCAGATAGAGCTGGCTTCCGTCGGTCATCAACAGCGTGTCCGACAGGACCGGCAGATAGGCACCGCCCGCCACGCAGTTTCCCATCACCGCCGAGTACTGGGGGATGCCCGCCGCCGAGATCACCGCGTTGTTGCGAAAGATCCGTCCGAAGTCGTCCTCGTCGGGAAAGATCTCATCCTGCAGCGGCAGGAAGACGCCGGAAGAGTCGACGAGATAGACCAGCGGCAAGCGGAACGTCATCGCGATCCGCTGCGCGCGCAGCACCTTCTTGACCGTCTGCGGAAAGAACGCGCCGGCTTTGACGGTCGCATCATTGGCGACCACCAGCACCGCCCGGCCGTGGACCGTGCCGATCCCGGCAATCACACCGGCGGCGGGGACCGCTCCCCATTCGGCATACATGCTCCACGCGGACCACAGCCCGAGTTCCAGGAACGGGGTGTCGGTGTCGAGCAACAGCGCGATACGTTCGCGAGCCGTCAGGCGTCCGAGGCGGCGCTGGCGCTCCTGGCCGGCGGCTCCACCTCCCTGGCGAATGACCGATTCCTGGTCCTGAATGTCCCGCGTCAGTTCGAGGAGCGTCTTCATGAGTTCCTTCCCCAATGAGCACTCGCGAGGATTATACGCCGTGGGCCATCGTGTCAGCGGGCAGCTTCCGCGGGTCGTGTCAAATCGACGAACTGCGAAACGGACAGGGCATCCAATTGATCCGCGTTCTGAAACAACGACACGATCTCGTCCGCGTTTACTAGTCGTGCTCCAACGTTCTGACGGAACTTGTCGAAGAGCGCCGGACGGGCTTCGGCGCGACGGCGGCGGTGACCGAGCGGATACTCGACTTCGACCCGCGGCGTCTCGGTTCCGTCGGCGAAGACGATTTGCAGGGAATTGGCGATCGAGCGTTTGTCGGGGTCGAGGTAATCGCGCGAGTAGTCGGGTCTCTCGACGACAGTCATTCGTTCGCGCAACCGGTCGATCAGCGGATTCGCGGCGGCGTCCGCTTCATAGTGGTTGGCGTTCAACGTGCCGTGGACCAGCGCCACCGCGACCATGTACTGCAGGCAGTGATCGCGGTCGGCCGGGTTATGCAGCGGGCCGCTTTTGGTGATGATGCGGATCGCCGGCTCCTGCGTTTCCATCGCGATCCGAGTGATTTGATCCCAGCGGTCTTTCACGAGCGGATGCAGCCGCAGCGCCGCTTCGACGGCGGTCTGTCCGTGAAACTCGGCCGGGAACGAGACCTTGAACAGGATGTTTTCCATCACGTAGTGGCCGAGTGGCCTCGCCAGTGTGATCGTGCGGCCGCGGAACATCGCATCTTGAAATCCCCACGTTGGTGCAGTCAGCGCGGTCGCGTAGCCCATTTCACCCGTCAGTGTCCAGAACGCCAGTTGAACGGCGCGGCGCGTGGCATCCCCCGCCGCCCAGCTCTTGCGCGAACCGGTGTTGGGTGCGTGTCGATAGGTCCGCAGCGGTCCGCCGTCGAGCCACGCCTGGCTGACCGCATTCGCCACCTGATCGCGCGTGCCTCCCAGTAGTCGCGTGGCCACGGCGGTCGAGGCGACTCGCACCAGGATCACATGGTCGATCCCGACGCGGTTGAAGGCGTTGTCGAGCGCGAGGACTCCCTGCACCTCGTAAGCCTGGATCATCGCGTTCAACACATCACGAACCGGCAACGGCGACCGGCCTTCCAGCGAACGGCGGCGGCACAGCCAGTCGGCGACCATCAGGATCGCACCGAGGTTGTCGGACGGATGCCCCCATTCGGCGGCCAGCCACGTGTCGTTGTAGTCGAGCCACCGCACCATCGCGCCGAAGCAGAAGGCCGCCTGAATGGGATCGAGCGACAGATCGGTTCCCGGAACCCGCGCCCCGTCGCTCAACACGGCCCCCGGAACCGACGGCCCGATCAACTTGGAGCAGGCGGGAAAATCCAGCGCCAGCAGCGCGCAGCCGAGACTGTCAAGCAGACAAAGTCGCGCGGTGGCGAGGGCTTCGTCGCTGAACGACGGCGGCTGGCAGACGTAGTCGGCAATCCGCGCGATGATCTCATCGGGCTCGCGGACTTCGTTCGAGATCAGACTCATGCAGTTTCCTCGCGGAAGAGACGTTTAGCCGCAACGCCAACGGCGTGCGAGCCGACGCGGGCAAGACGCAGATCGCTCCCACGCTGTTGGTGTCGTGGCCAAAACACTGTTTGAAAACCGTAGCCACGTTCGCCAGAACGTGGGAAAGCCGCGCGACGCCCCTCCACGTTCTGGCGAACGTGGCTACGTGAGACTAGGGGATTGAAACTGCCTCCAAACGAAGGAGGCTCTTCCCCGGTCGCTCGGAGCGTGATCATCTCCTCTCCGACAACGGCACGAAGGGGCGCGGTGACGGACCGACGTAATCGGCCATCGGACGGATCAAGCGATTGTCCGCGCGCTGTTCCATCACATGCGCCGCCCAGCCGGATGTTCGCGAGAAGACAAACAACGGGGTGAAGAACAGTGTCGGAATCCCCAGGAAATGAAAGGCACTGGCGCTGTAGAAGTCGAGGTTGGGAAACAGCCGCTTCTCGCGACGCAGGACCGCTTCGATCCGTTCGGAGACGGCGTACAGCCGGGTGTCGCCGACCTCGTTGGCGAGTCTTGCGGCCCAGCGCTGGATCACATCCGAACGGGGGTCGGCCGTGCGATAGACACGATGGCCGAAGCCCATGATCTTGGCCCGCTGGCGCAGCAACTCCATCACACCCCGTTCGGCGTCATCCGGAGTGGCGAACTGTTCGATCAGCGCAAACGCGGCTTCGTTCGCGCCGCCATGCAATGGACCGCGCAGAGTGCCGATGGCGGCGGTGATGGCCGAATGAAAGTCCGACAGCGTCGACGTCACGACGCGCGCGGTGAACGTGGAGGCGTTGAATTCGTGTTCGGCATACAGGATCAGCGCGACATCCATCACCCGCTGATGGGTCGCGGCGGGGGCGCGCCCGTGCATCAGCCACAGGATGTGACCGGCGATGGAATCCGCGCCGGTGGTGGTGTCGATCCGGGTTCCGGTCGAGTGATACCAGTGCCAGTACATCAGCATCGACGGGAATGCCGCCAGCAACCGGTCGGCCAACTCGAACGGTCCGTGCGACGGACCTTCCGGTTCCAGACAACCGAGCGCCGAGCAACCGGTCCGCAGGACATCCATCGGATGCGTCGACGGGGGGAGTTGTTCGAGGACGATCTTCAACGGCGCTGGCAGACCGCGCAGCCCCCGCAGCGTGTGGCGGTATTGTTCGAGTTGTGCGGGCGTCGGCAACTCGCCGCGCATCAGCAGCCACGCGACCTCTTCGAACGTCGCGTGCTCCGCGAGATCTTCGATCGAATAGCTGCGGTACGTCAGTCCGCAGCCTTCTTTGCCGACGGTGCTGAGCGACGTGCGCCCGGCGACAATTCCCTCCAAACCGCCACTCATCGGATGGTCTCCTGTTTCAATGGTTCGATCAGTTCGATCAGTTCGATCACGATTCACGATTCACGATTCACGATTCACGATCCAGCCGGGCTTCGAAGGTGTGGTAGTCGAGAACCTCGTACAAGTCGGCGCGCGTCTGCATGGCGGAGAGCAGCGACTGTTGCGTCCCTTCCGTCCGCAACGTCTCGTACACCTGAACCGCGGCGGCATTCATCGCGCGAAACGCCGTCAGCGGATAGAGCACCAGTCGGATGCCGAGGTCGTGGAGCTGATCCCGATCCAGCAGTGGCGTGCGGCCGAACTCGGTCATGTTCGCCAGCACGGGGACGGGCACCGCCTCGGCGAACCGCCGGAAGTGATCGGG
>JANMLE010000089.1:0-4790 GCA_031372385.1 Planctomycetota bacterium
AAAGTGAAGAAGAGGCGAGAGTTCTGATCCCAAGTGACCGCCAAGGAACGACACGCGACGTCTTGCGATGCTCTGACCGCAACTCTCTTCATTTTCGTGTCTTTCGAGTATTTCGTGGTTCCTCATGAATAATCCGGGCTAGCCGCCATCGGTGAGGCCGACCACCACATCGGCGCGCGGGACTCCCACCTGCCGGCAGTCGTGGCGCAGTTGCCCGCCGATCTGGTCCAGCGACACCAGGCCCGAGACGTACCTCACCTGCTTCAGGCGGCGCTTCGCCGGGCGTCGCGCGGCGCGGGACTGAAGACGCTGGCCACCCAGGCCCTGCGGCCGTTGGCGCGTTCGGCGTGCGGCCAGAATCCAGATGCACACCCACAGGAGTCGCATCGGGATCAACTTGATTGACCTTGTCAGGTGCGCGACCTATAGTCAGCCTTGATGATGTTTGTTGAAAACCGTGGTTGTCGCCCAGTCGGATGTCGGATGAGTGGCGGGCAAGTTGGAAGGATGAATGGTTGCTTGAAGTCATGGAGCAGGTTCCGTCGCGTTTTGAAGATCTGGGGCTCGGCGAAGATTCGCTGGCAGCAATTCGGTCAGTCGGGTATGTGACCCCCAGCCCGATTCAATCCGCATTTATCCCCATTGCAATGACCGGCCGCGACTGCATTGGGCAGGCGCGGACTGGCACCGGAAAAACCGCGGCATTCGTGCTGCCCATCTTGGAACGGATCGATTTCGACGATCTCCGCACTCAGGTTTTGGTTCTGACTCCGACCCGCGAGCTCAGTCAACAGGTGGCGGATGAAGCCGTGCGGTTGTCGGTCAACCACGATGTGTCGACCGCCTGCTGTGTCGGCGGTCGCCCCCTGAAGCCGCAGATTACGGCGCTGAGTCGCGGAGCCCAGATCGTCGTGGGCACGCCCGGTCGCGTCATCGATCTGATGACCCGCCGGTATCTGCAACTGGGCCACTTGAAGGTCTGCGTGCTGGATGAAGCCGACCGGATGCTGGACATCGGGTTTCGGCCGGACATCGAAAAGATCCTGCGGCAGTGCCCGGCGGAACGTCAGACGCTGCTCTTGTCGGCCACGCTGCCGCCCCCGGTCGAACGGCTGGCCCGCCGCTACATGCGCGATCCCGAGCGGATCGACATGTCCATCAGCACGGTCGACAGTGAGACCATCGACCAGTACTACATCTCGGTCGACCCCGATCGGAAGTTTCGCGTGCTGGTCCAGTTGCTGATCCAGGAACGGCCCCAGCAGGCGATTGTCTTCACGCGGACGAAACGCGGTGCCGAAGAGGTCTTCCGACGCTTCGCAGGCCGGCTGCCCAATGCTGCGTTCATCCACGGGGATCTGGCGCAAAGCTCCCGTGACCGCGTGATGAAAGAGTTCCGCGACGGCGAAATTCGACTGCTGATCGCGACCGATGTGATGGGACGCGGGATCGATGTGAGCGGAATCTCGCACATCATCAATTTCGATATTCCCGAAGACTGCGATGACTACGTGCATCGCATCGGCCGCACCGGCCGCCTGTCATCGGTCGACATGAAGGGAACCGCGTTCACGTTCGTCTCGCTCAGCGAGGGTGACCTGCTGACAAGCATCGAGAAGCGTGTTGACCGAATCTTGGAACCGTACAAGGTCCAGGGGTACGAACCACACGTTGCCCGCCCGCGCCGGGTGCATGTCGATGAACTCCCTTCGTCCCGCCCGGTGATTCAGGCCGTCAACGACGAGGACTTCTGGACGGTCGACTGAGACGGCCCGACGGAATTCATCGACCCGTAGGACGGATTTCCAATCCGTCCGGTATTGTCGGTTGGGTTATTGATGGACGGATGATTGGCGGACGGATTGGAAATCCGTCCTACGTTGTTATTGGCCGTCAACTTCTTGCGGACTGCCTGAGTTCCTCGCGGATCGTGATCGCCAGCCGAGTCAGATCCTCGTCCTGGTGGGCGGCGGTCACGACGATCCGCAGGCGCGATGTGTCGCGCGGGACGGTCGGGGGGCGGATCGCTCCCACGAGAAACCCCCGCTGCTCCAGCCGCGCGGCCACGTTCACGGCGGCCTGTGGATCGCGCAGGATGACGGGGACGATCGGACCGACCGACGTGGCGACTATTTCCACTGCTGACCCGAGCAATTGGTTTCTAAAGAACTCGGACGCTGCCGCCAGTCGCGTGCGCCGCCACGGCTCGTTGGCGATGATGTCGAACGCGACCGTTGCTGCGGCACAGACCGCCGGGGCGAGTGCCGTCGAATACATTTGTGTCCGGGCCCGGTTCCACAGGAAGTCGACCAAGTCCGTCGGGCCCGACACGAATCCCCCCTGGGCTCCGACCGCCTTGCTCAGCGTGCCGATCCGAACGGCCACGCGGTCCTCGACGCCGAGCGCTTCACATGCTCCGCGACCGAGTTCGCCAAAAACACCGGTCGCGTGCGCCTCGTCGACAATCAGTTCGGCTCCGCAACGCCCGGCGATGTCGCACAGTTCCGGCAGCGGGGCGATGTCCCCGTCCATGCTGAAGACGGAGTCGGTGACGATCCAGCGACGGCGGACCGGACCGTCCTTCTTCAATTCGCGTTCCAGCGTCGACAGGTCATCGTGCCGGTAGACGCGCAGCGCGGCCTGGGACAACCGACAACCGTCGACGAGGCTGGCGTGATTGAACCGATCACAAAGAATCAGATCACCCGGCCCGCACAGCGCGGCGATCGTCCCCGCATTGGCCGCCATTCCCGTGGGAAACAGCAGCGCGGCGGCCCGGCCTTCGAACCGGGCGATCCGCTGCTCCAATTGCTCATGCCACGGAGTCCGTCCGCAGACAACGGGACTGGCCCGCGCGCCGACACCGCCGGCCTGCAACGCTTCCACTGCCGCGGCGACGACTCGGTGATCGCCCGCCAGATTCAGATAATCGTTCGAGGCGAAGTCCAGAACGGCGCGGCCGTCCACTTCACAGCGGCCATCCGCCAGCAACCGGGTCACCCGGCGACGACGCGACAGACCCTGCGCGGCCAATTCGTTCAGGGCATCGGTGATCCACGGGAGTGATGGGGACATTCGGGCAGCCATGACAACAGGATTGTTTCGCGAGGCGGTTGTTCTCGCGCATTGAGACAGGATCGATTCCCGCCGATGGGGACGACCCGCCGGTTCAGTGTTTATGGAGAACCCTCGAAGCTGCGCCGGTATTCGAGGAACAACCCAACGAAGGTGACAGCCACGAGCACTGGATACCACCAACCCAGATACGAATTGAAGAGAATCTTGAAGAATGTGAGACGGTCCACATAAACCGAGACGGAGTAAGCCACGGCTGCCAGAAGCAAGAATGAAAGCAATGCACACTTCCCCGTTGTCTTGTCATTTGCGCGGTACGCGAGCCACGTGGCAATCGCAGCCGCCACGATGTTGGAACCGGCGAAGATTCGCAGGTCGATGAACAGGCGTTCGAGAATTCTGTCGTAGTGGTCACGAACGCTCTGTTTCCATTGCATGAATTTGGCCAACACCGGGTACTTGAACGGCTGCAAAACGGCGGGAGCACGCTGGCCCGTTAGTTCGGCGATGTAGCCCGCTGGATTCTGGCGGTACTCGGCGAATTCACGTTCGAAGGTGGCGACTTGGGCTTTGGTCAGGAGCCTGCGGACACCCGGCGTCTTGAACGCCTCTTCGGCGAGATCAACGACGGGGACGGCAAATGTCACTGTCTTGGCGGTGACGAAGTCACGAGCCATGTGATCGATGTGTCGACGACCAAAGAATGTTGTCACGAAGAACGCCACGAAAAAGAGGGCAACCGCAGGATTGGCGATGAGCATCAATTGGCGCACTTCGTTCCTCACTCGCTTGGCGGATTCATGGAGCGATGCTTTCCACTTCGTCGAGAAGTCCGCGGTAGTATCCTGATTTCGCGGGACTGACCGCAATGCGACCCGGATGATCCGAACGTCTGGATCGCTGCTTCGCCCAATGGGGACACCATCGTTCGTGCTTCACAGTTGCGAATGCGGGCGGTGCCTTGACTTCTATCGGTGGGAGCCCATACTTGGGCCGCGTTTCAGGGAGCCGGGTCTCCCAAGGGGACGAGAAGCTACCCCTTGCTGCGGCGGGGTCGTGTGAACCGGGTCAGGCCCTAACCGGAGCAGCCCTAAGCATCAGATTTCGGGTGTGGTAGGGGGTAGCTTCCCGTCTCGTTGGTTGAAGACTGTTGCTCGCGCCGAGAGTTTCCCGCTCCGCATTCTCGCAATCTCTTGTCATTGCTCGACGAGTGCGAATCCTGGCCGAATCTGTTCGCGATCATGCGTCGCGCGCGAAATCGAATCGTCCCGCGACTCACGGAATGAATCCTCATCGATCTCCGTCGGCCACGGTTGCACGATGGAATGAATCCTTCGATGATGTGCCCCGCCAAGCCGGGAGGATCTGACAACGGATGAACAACCGTGTCGTGGTTGGCTGACACCGACGAGCAACCGAGGAGCAACGATGCGCGACTTTGACTATGCCGCCCCCTCCACCCTGGCGGATGCGCTGGCCCTGATGGCCGGTGCCAATGGTTCCGGCCGGCCGATGGCTGGCGGCACGGATTTGATCGATCACGTTCGGACGGGACGATTGTCGCCCGACTTGTTGATCGACGTTAAAAAGCTCGCCGAGTTGAACGTACTCGAAGCGAACTCCGACGGACTCCGATTGGGTGCGGCCGTTCCTTGCTGGCGAATCATCGGCAGCGGCGAAATCGCGCGGGACTATTCGGCCCTGGTCGACAGCAG
>JANMLE010000120.1:0-10773 GCA_031372385.1 Planctomycetota bacterium
GACAGGACATCGACGGCGAACGGACCGTGGTCGGGACCGACGACGATGTCGGTGCTCAGTTCCTCCAGCCAGCGGCGCGGGCCCCCCATCGTCAGCGAGGCGAGATCGAGAGGCGGCTGCGTCACCAACCCGATCAGTTCCTCGGCATCGATTCTCTCGTCGCGCAGCGTTCTGACGGACAGCACAAACTTCAGCGGTTCGGCTCCGGCGGGCAGGCTGAGCACCAGCGAGCCGTTGTCACCCCGCACCCATTTCGAACCGGCGGGCATTGGAGACAATCCCGCGGCGATGATTACGGCTCGCGATTCATCCCTCGGTGCCGGCCCGAACCCGCCGACCAGCTTGCCATCGTGGCCCCGCCCGGTCTCATCGCGGATCGTGTCGCCGATCGTGTCGAGCTTCCAATGCGCGAGCAGTTGCTCGCCCGTGAACGGCGACAGCGTCTTGCCGTCGTTCTGCGGCACCGGCTTGTTTTCGTTTAACCCGGAGCCAACGGCGACGGTCTTCTTCACGTCGTCATCCGACACCGCCCGCTGCAAAAACCGGACATCGTTCATCTGCCCAACGAAGAATGTCGGATCAGGAAAGTTCGGCGACGAGAAGCCCAGCCGGATCGTTTGCCGTTCCGGTTTGGCCTTCGGTTTCAGCGATCCCTGTCCGTCGAGTTTGTCGTCGACGAACAAGCGGACTCGGCCCGATTCGTGTTGCCACGTCAGCGCCACATCGTGCCAGCGGTCGTCGGCGACGTTTGTCTTGCCACTGACGACGCCAACCCAGCCGATGTCGAAGACCAGCTTCCCGCCGCGCACGAACAGCGACTTTCCATCCGGAGCCCACGGACCTTCCGCCGGTCCCTGACAGAAGATGGTCCCGCCCCTGCGCGTCTTGATGCGCGCGGCGATCGTGAAGTCCTTTGTCGTCAGATCGAAGTCGTCGCCCTTTTGGATGGCGATGCAGGTCTGCCCGCTGAACGACGGCGCGGGTGACGCCGCTTCGACGCCATGTTTCTTCGCGGGACTCAACAGCGCCACGGGTCCAAGCGTGTTGCCCAGCTTCCCGTCGACCCCGATGGCTTCCAGTTGTGCGTCACCGGTGGGATGCGTTGCCACCTTCAACAGCATCGGCCTCGATCGGCTGCCGATCTGAAACGTGCGGGTGAAGATCGCGGACGGCTCGGCGGCTTGCGGGTCGCGCTTCGCATCCTGGGCAGACTCATTCACCGGGATCACTCCCGGCATCTCCACGACGCGGGTTGTGCCGACGGTGTACGACACGATGACTTGGTCGCCGTGCTGAGCCAGGCCGCGGTATCGAGCCCACTCGCGCGGCAGCGGGCCGTAGTGTTTCTTGTCGCGGCCCAGAATGCGGTTGTCTTCGAACGAACCGGTTTCCGGATGAGCCCAGCCGGGTCCGGTGGGGTTGGCCCATTGCACCTGTCCCGCGACGCGCGGATGGATCTGGTGCCGCCCGTCGAAGTTGATGCCGTGCCAGTCGATGAAGTTCGGCGCGTCGGTGCCGGCTCGGTCGTCACGGCTCGCCGTCTCACGGCCCGCCGTCTCACGGCTCCAGGCCGCGGCGACTCGCAGGGTGTCGTGGTCGAAGACCATCCAGTGTTTTCCGCGCGACACTCCGCCCGGTCCGGGATCGAGTCGCGTGGCGATCCCCTTCTGCGCGAAGTTCGACCCGTCACTCCCCACTTCGTACGTGGCCATCAGGTACGGTCCGTAGTTCATCGTCGACCACGGTTCGACATTCGAAGGAGCCGGTCCGCGCGTCGTCCCCTTGGGCAGCGAAGCCAGATAGGCCGCATCAACGGCGGTGTACTGACTCGGATTGTGCGGCTTTAGAAATGTCTCGCGGACATAGTGAATAACATTGTACTTCTGCTGCGGGACCATCCACGTTTGCGGGGCCATCAGTCCGAAGCCGTGCGTCAGTGTCTGGTACATCCGCAACGGATCGGGGCCGTTCTTGAACTTCCCCTCGGCGAACTTCAGCGATGTCGGCAGCGATCCCGGTTGGTCCTTCGTCCCGTGACAGTTGATGCAGAGCCGGTTGTAGATCGCCTCGCCCCGTTGAAACGACTTGGCGTCGAGGTTGCCAAGCATTCCCGCGTGATCGATCTGCTTTTCGTACTCGGGCAGCACGAACGTGAACAGCGACGGCGGCGGTTGAAGCTGCCGGGCTCGTTCCGCGCCCCCTTCGGCGATCTCGATTAGATACCGGGCCAGATCCAGAAACTGCTGCCGGTTGGCGAGCACATTCACCTGCCCGGCCGGCATGATCGACGTCTTGCCGATTACCCGCTCCTCAATTTGCGACTTGGCGAGCGTCACGGTTTCACCCAACCGACCCGCATCGCGCAGTACCAAGTTGTCGGCGGACTCCTCGACAAGCAACCCGATCACGGTCTTGCCATCAATCAACTGCACAACGATCGGGTCGAACCCCTTGCGAAGAACCTTGGACGGATCGAGTACCGATTCGATGAGCGCTTCGGCCGTGGTGTTCGGTTCGGGCCGCGTCAGATCCGGCCCCAACAACGGAGTAGCGGACGCCTGCCCGACGGCATGACATTTCGCGCACGCCAGAAACGGCTGATGAAACACAATCGCCCCGCGCTGCGAATCCCCGTCGCGTCGCGCGGCCTTCACCAGACTCGCGGTTCCTTCCGACATCAATTGCTCTTGAAGCGGCGTCTGCCCGCGACTTTCGTTCGCGATTCCCAACGTCAACACCAGGCAACAGACCCCGCAGCGCAGCAACATCGAAACCCCTCCAGCGTCCGTCCGCTTCGCCCCGTGCGAAACAGTGGCGTCAAAGTATCGAGTCCCCGCGCCCCTGTCGCGTCCGCGTCGCTTCCGACCGCTGTTGATCCAGCAAGGTCTTGATGTCGGGGCTATCCGTGCTCAGAAGCAGCAAGTAGACTCCGCCGCGTGGCAATGAACCAAACAAGGCGTCAGGAGAACGAACCATGTCTGATTCGCGTATGGTGTCTCGTCGGTCTGGTTTCACGCTGGTCGAATTGTTGGTGGTGATCGCGATCATCGCGGTGTTGATTGCGTTGCTGTTGCCGGCGGTCCAGCAGGCTCGCGAGGCCGCGCGGCGGACTCAGTGCCGCAGCAACCTCAAGCAGATCGGCCTGGCGTTGCACAACTACCACGACACTTCCAACATGCAGCCACCCGGTTGGATCGGCGTGACGGGTGGTCAGCCCGATGTGAACGGGATCAACGGTTGGGGCTGGGCGGCCAAGCTGCTGCCGCAGTTGGACCAGGCTCCGCTGTATGGCAGCCTCAACTTTCTCGTGAAGGTCGGCGATCCGGCGAATGCCGCGGGGCGAGTCAAGCCGCTGGCTGATTATCGCTGTGCCTCCGATGTCGGCCCCGACCGCTGGACGATCAACGCGGCCGGAACAACGACTCCACTGGCCGACGTGGCGGCCGCCAGCTATGCCGCCGTCTTCCGCAAGGATGAAGTCGACAACTGCGATGGCCTGGCCGTGGGGTTTCCCTGTTCGAGTGACGGTGCGTTCTTCCTCAACAGCCGGGTCGGCTTCCGCGACGTGACCGATGGGCTGAGCAACACATTGATGGTCGGCGAACATCAGACGCGCCAGTCCGCCGGATGGCTCTACACGTGGGCCGGTGTGATCGCCGGGGGGACGAACCGATCGTCCGCGTGCTGGGTGACACGGATGTGACCCCCAACAGCACGCTGGTCCGCATCGACGAGTTCGCCAGTTATCACACGGGCGGCGCGCAGTTCCTGCTCGGTGACGGAGCGGTCCGATTCATCAGCACAAACATCGACCTGACCGTCTACCGCAACCTCTCCTCGCGGGCCGCCGGTGACTTGGTCGGTTCGTTCTGACGGGTGGTCGCCGTGCCCCGATGCAGCGGGCGCGATGCGTGCCGTGGCGACGGCCAAGTCTTCGAATTGCCGACAGTGCGGCTGCGACCCGATGCAAGATGACGCGGGATGTTTGATCGAGCGAAGGAGTCAGACATGGCGATTCCCGGTAAGGACCGTTGGAGAATTGACTGTCGCATTGTCGCTGATCGCTCCGCGATCAGAACGTTGGATCGCGGAGCGATCCACTACTCCAATTTCTCGATCGGCCCTAAAGCGGGTCGATGGTCCGGTGTCGCGACTGCCGTCAGTCTGACGGCCGCGCTGAGTGGGTGTGGTTCGACTTCATTGGATGAGTACCGGGTGGTTGACCAAAGCGTGGCGATATCCGCCCGTTCGGAACAAGCCGATTCTGGCCGCGATGCGAAGAAGGACGCCGCCGAAGCACCGGTCGATGCGCTGCGGGTCGAGAACGGGGCGATGTTGTCGGTCCGGCCTGAGATGGCTGCGAACACATCGGACGTGGCCGTCTCGGCGCTGGAGATCTCGAACCCGCGCCGGGTCGAACTGCTGGTGCCGCAGAAGTCGTTTTCGAAGGATCGGAAAACCGGAGCGCTCCGGATCACGTATGACGATCTGAATCTCCTGACCGTTCTCAACATGGAACCGGTCACTGACGATGCCGTCTCGTGGATGCCAGCTTGGATGACCTCGCTGAATGGACAGATGGTCCGGGTTCGCGGGTTCATGCTTCCCACGTTTCAGGTCGAGGGGCTGGAGGGGTTCGCCCTGCTCAGGGACAATCAGGTCTGTTGTTACGGCCCCGGAGCCAAGATCTACGACCACATCCTGGTGAAGATGAAGGAGGGGACGACCGCCAGGTATGTTCCGCTTCAAGAATCCCTGGACGTGGTCGGCCGGTTCAAGATCGACCTGCAATCGGCGGGCGAGTCGGTCTTCCAACTGTATGTCATCGAGGACGCGGTGGTGATCTCGCGTTAGGGCGGGCGGCAACTCCTAATTTACCTCGCCACCGAGTTTACCTCGGTGGTTCAACGGCTTTTGCACTACCGGAATTGTCGGGGGCCAAGAGTAGTGCAGAAGCCGTCGAGCCACCGGGACAAGCCCAGTGGCGGGGAGGCTGACTCATGCCGCTCGCGTACGTATCAGAGCGTGTCGCGGCACGTCCCGTCGGCGGAGCGACGGGACCACAGTACTTTGTCGGCGAAACTCTGCTGACGCCGGAAGGAACGATCGGTATGCTGCCATCGGCAATTGTCCAAGTCGAACTGGAAGGAGCCGAGCCATGACCGATCCCGTGCTGACAGTTGTTCATGATCCTGCCCGTGCGTCCGACGGGGCGTCTGTTTCCGTTGCGGAGATTCAACCCGACAATCCCGCGATGGGGCGTGTCGGGGATCTGTTCCACGACGATGCGTGGGCCGAAGAGTTCGATCGCCGACTCGCCGCGTGGGAAGCCGAGTCTCCGCCGGCCAGCGCCGCGACGGTCGCGCTGCCGCGATAGTTCGTTCCGCGCAGAGCTCTCGCTCAACAGCCTGTTGAAAAACCATGGGATCGTGGCGGTCGGGTGCGTGAAGTCTTCGGAACGCACCGCCTTCGACACGGCCCGCCCTCAACCGGTGCGTTCCGAGGACTTCACGCACCCTACATGTGCTCGCCGTCCGAGTTGCCTGTGATTGTCCGGGCGAACGGGGTGGCATCTGTTCTGGATGTGGTGATGTTCATGTTGCCCGCTGTCGCCGGCGCGTGACCGTCGGACGCGGGACGGACTTGAGAGGGTCGGTCCTGCGTCGCAACGGGTGCGGGTACGGAAGACTCTTTCGAATCGTGACCCCGTTCGTGGCGTCCCCACCAGCCATCGGCTTCTTCCAGCGACCATTCGTTCGCGGTGGGTGCCTTGGCGAGTCTCAGAGCCAGATCGCGCGCGGTCTGGGGCCGCTTGGCGGGATTCTTCTCCAGACAGGCCAGGATCGCATTCTCCAACGCCGGCGAGACGGCCCGCCCGAGTCGCAACGACGGGGAATCGGGAATCTGTGAGACGTGCTGCCGGCAGAGTTCGACGAGCGATTGCGCGTTGAAGACCGGCTGGCCCGTCAACAGGAAATAACCGACGGCCCCCACCGCGTAGATGTCGCTGCGCGTGTCAACCAGTTGCGGCGAATGAATCGCCTCGGGTGACATGTAGAGCGGCGTGCCGGTCAGTCCGTTGGTGGTCAGTCCCGACTGCTTCTTCTCATCGAGCGCCTTGACCAGTCCGAAATCGAGCACCTTCACCAGGTCCGGCTCGCTGCCGCGCCGGTTGATCATGATGTTCGCGGGCTTGATGTCCCGATGGACCAGTCCCAGCGAATGAGCTTCGAACAACGACCCGCAGACCTGCGTCAGAATCCGGATCACGCGGGATTCGGGTTGCGGTCCGTAGCGTTCGATCAGCACCTGCAGGTCGATGCCGTCGAGGTACTCCATCGCGTAATAGAAGACTCCTTCGGGGGTGCGGCCGTAATCGTAGACCGCCACCGTGTTGGGATGATTCAACTGGCAGGTGATCTGAACCTCGCGCTCGAAGCGCTGGATCGAGACATCGTTGACGAGGTCGACGTTCAGCATCTTGATGGCGGTCGGGCGGCGCAGCATCGCGTGATGTCCCTTGTACACGACACCCATCCCGCCCGATCCGAGCTTGCGGTCGAGCACGTACTGCCCCAACTGCTTCGCCTCGACGGCCGCCTTCTGCGCTTCG
Organism: Planctomycetota bacterium; assembly: GCA_031372385.1. Lineage (GTDB taxonomy): Bacteria > Planctomycetota > Planctomycetia > Planctomycetales > Planctomycetaceae > Schlesneria. The sequence goes on from JANMLE010000120.1 coordinate 6,614, forward strand.
CGGCGCAACCGCGCGACGACCAGCGTGAACACGAAGATGGCCACCGAGCAGAGACCCAGCAGGGCGTAGATCCCGGTGAACATCCACTGCACGATGTTGAGCGGATGGAAGGCTTCGGCATAGTCGACTTCAGTCGTCACGCCGATCTCGTACTTGGGCATCCAGGTCCACGCCCCCACCACGGGAACGCCGCGATAGTCGGGATAGCCGTCGACATCGACGCCCGATTCTCCCGCGGTCGCCTTGGCGGCCATCTTGGTGAGCGGCAGTTCGGCCCGGCGCACCTTGGGGCGGAATCCCTCGACCATGTTGCCGCCGGGATTCCGCAGCGTCAGGTTCAGCAGTGATTTCGCTCCCGGCATGTCGGGCAGCAGGCCGACCAGCATCAGGTCTTCATCGAAGCGGCTGTTCGACACCATCAGGCCCTGCTTGTTGAAGGCATACGTTTCGCCCGAGGCCCCGATCCGGCCAAGCTGCAAAATGCGGGTGAACTCGCGCTCGGGACGGATCTCCAGGGCCAACGCTCCGACAACTTGAAACCCGGCGTCGCGAATCGGTGCGGAGACAAACATCGTCGGCTGGCCCGTCCGCATCCGGCCCGACTCGTCCTTCATCAGCACGACACTGGGAAACGGCGCGCTGACCGCGGAGTTGCCATCCAGGGCGCGAGTCAGGAAGCCCTCAAACTCGGGCACGGTGCGGCCCACGAGTTCGACATGCGATGCGGCGAGAATCTTCATCTGCCGGTCGGTCACAAAGAACCCCGAAAAATCCTGCGACGTCATGCCGGGAGCCAGATCCCGCCCGAGTTGAGCGACCAGTTGTGTCGGCGCGACAACGGGTGCTGCTGCGGTCGCACCGTCGGAGGCGGCGATCAGCTTTTCGACTGTCGCGCGCACCTGTTGGCTGTTCGCCTGAGCTTCCGCGCCGGCGGTCAGAGTCCCCAGCCAGGTCTCCAGCATCGCCGTTTCGACGTTGAGCAGCGTCTGAAGCTGCGACCGGAAACTCTGCTTCATCGTGAACCGAATCGCGCTGCTGACTCCGTATCCCACGCCCCACAACGCGATCACCGCCAGAATCGGCCAGAGCCACGCCTGCTGCTTCAGAAACCGGCCCGATTGCATCATCGTCCGGGCGGCGGACGAGTGGGCAAACGTCATGTGCGCCAACGGTGCTTTCACGAGCTCACGCGATCGTCGAAAGAGCGAGAGTGGATTGAAGGACATGGTCAACGCGATCCCCGCAGGTGGTTCAAGCCGGTGCCGAACGGATCAAACGCACGCCGCGACATCACACCGACGCGCCAACTCACCGATCCGCCCGAAACAGGCAAGCCCCGAGAATGACCGCAGGACATGGGCCCACGCAAGTCTGGTTTCCCGTTCGGGCCGGAAAATTGTCCCCAAGTCACCGGTGAAGACATGCCTTCCCTGCGAATCGTGCCTCCGCGCATCGCACTCATTCAACCGCGTGGTTCTGCCGGTATGGGGGCAGTGTGGCTCGCTTCGACCGACTTCCTGTTTCATCGAAGTGGCACGTCCAGAGTCACAGGGCAGCCGGTGCAGGTCCACCCCGTCATGCGGCCAGCCTTGACATGTTCTCATTTTGAGAACATATTGCTCATGCGGCGTTTGACAGGAAGCCGAAAAGGATGACATCGGATGCACGTGATAGCCCGCCCGGCGATAACGAAGGCGCAACACGACCACCCCGACGCACAGAAGTGGTTGGACGCATGGTGGACGCTGGCTTCGAACGCCCGGTGGGAAAAGCTGGAGGATGTGCGAGTAGATTATTCGTCGGTCGATCAGGTGGGCCGTTGTTTGGTGTTCAATGTGTGCGGCACGAAATACCGGTTCATCGTCAAAGTGAGTTACGCGAACCAGTGGACCAACGGAACTCTGTTCGCGAAACACTTCTTGACGCATGCGGAGTACGACAAGGATCGTTGGAAAAAGGACTGCTGCTCATGACCGAAATGGCCCCAGCTTCGCCTCAGTAATTCAGAAACCAGGAAACCGAAACCATGCCACTGACACCCATCACCGAAAAGGCTCCCAGCTACGCGGAGTTGTTGGTTCAAATCGAGCCGCGTCCGATCGGGTCGAAGGCGGCGCTGGACCGAACCTACAAGCTCATTGACACGCTGATGAGCAAGCCCGAGTTGAGTCGCGCCGAAAGCGAAATGCTCGAACTGTTGTCGATGTTGGTCGAGCAGTACGAATCCCGCGAGCATCCCACGCCGCACGTTTCGGCGGCAGACATGCTCGAACACTTGATCGAGTCCCGCGGCATCACCAACGCGACACTCGCGACCGAGACCAACGTCCCGCGGTCGATCGTCACGGACATCCTGGCTGGCCGCCGCCGAATCAGCCTGGGCAACGTCCGCAAGTTCGCCAATTACTTTCGCGTCGCCCCCAGCGTTTTCGTGTCGCACGAGACGGCGAATCCAATTGAAGGGAGTCAGGAATAAACTATGACAGGTTCACTCGATGCGCCGCCAATCGGAGCAATGCAAGATGCCACGACTAAAGCAACCGAGTCAGTGTGGGTGACGGAAGTGGCCCGGATGGCTACTCGGACAGCGGAGCTCAACAACCATTTCGCGCTGACGGAAGCGGCCCGGATGGCTACTCGGACAGCGGAGCTCAACAACCATTTTGCGCTGACGGAAGCGGCACGGATGTCTGCTCGGACAGCGGAGCTCAACAACCATTTTGCGCTGACGGAAGCGGCCCGGATGTCTGCTCGGACAGCGGAGTTCAACAACCATTTTGCGCTGACGGAAGCGGCCCGGATGTTTGCTCGGACAGCGGAGTTCAACAACCATTTCGCGCTGACGGAAGCGGCCCGGATGGCTTCCCAGTCATCAGTCATCACATTCCAAGCGAGTGCGGTGTGCCACACACCGACGGTCGAGGACATTGATCTCGCCGCTGAAGTTCAAGACTGTGCGATCGAACTTTTGGCACTACAGATTGAGGAAGATTTGCCGGAATGGTTGGCAACGAACCGGTCGGCGCTTGCGCGAGAGTTGGCGATTGCTGCCCACAGTTTCATCGTCGGTTTCATGCGTATCACTGCGCGATCGCCGGAGTTGTACAGTCCGAACTCTTCAGACTTGACGCCACTGTTGCTGCTGCCGCGAAACTGATTTGCTGGGTGGCCTTCACTGAAGCCGCTTTGGGCGAAGGCAATGAATCATCAAGCCGTGAAGTAGACCGGGGCATTGCAAAGACACTTCGGCCCCGGTCACCCGTCGTTTCCTAATTGGAACACCGCCATGAAGCGCAGTTTGACAGCCATCATCGAACGGGACGGAGACGGTTACGTGTCCCTCTGTCCCGAGTTGGACATTGCCAGCCAGGGCGATTCGGTGGAACTCGCCCGTGAGAACCTGCGCGAAGCGTTGGAGTTGTTCTTCGAGACCGCCCCGCCCGAGGAAGTCTCGCGGCGCTTGTCCGGCGAAGTCTTCGTGACGCCGGTCGAGGTGGTCTGTGGGTAAGTTGCGAGTGCTGTGTCTCGTTCCCAAGTTCGAGCTTGGGAACGATCTTCGCCAAGCTCCTGCTTGGCGAGGCGAGTGGGACCGAACTCAATTCATGCCCGCGAAGCGGAGCTTCGAAGACAGGCGTTCCCAAGCCGGAGCTTGGGAACGAGAGGGAATTGATCGTTCCGATTGACGCGCGGATCAGCGGAACTGGTATTCCGCGTTTGTCGAATCGAAGTCCCGGTCGGTCAGCGGCGCGTCGAAGGCGAGGTCTGTGAAGGCGTAGGATTCGACCAGCGTCGCGTCATCAAACTGGTTTTCCGGGACGGTTGAATCCGGCGCGGGCCATTCGAAGTGGCGGGTGGAGAGCGGGACGTGCCATTCCCGGTCGATCATCGTGATCGACTTGCGGTAGGTCGGCGACACTTTGCGGTTTTTGTAGCGCATCGTGAAGGTGTCGCACGGTCGTCCGTTGAAGTGGCCGGCGGTCTGTTCACACGACGCGACGGTTGCCCGCGCCAGATCGTCGGCGTGAATCCCGTCCATGATGTCGATCAGGGCCACCACCCCCGCCGCGGTCACCGGGTAACGCGCATCGCGCATGGCGAGCCAGGAATCGGGAGTCAACGACAGCGCCGGAAGCCGGGACTTCCATCCGCCGTCGTGCGCG
>JANMLE010001494.1:0-7912 GCA_031372385.1 Planctomycetota bacterium
TTTCAGCCGAACCGGTTCCATTTCAACTGGCGCTGGTTCTGGGATTACGGCGGCGGAGAACTGGCCCACTGGGGTGTTCACATGCTGGATGTGGCGCGCTGGGGCCTGAGTGTGGCGGTCCCCCATCGCGTCTCGGCGGTGGGAGGAAAGTACTCGTTCGACGATGACCAGGAAACGCCCGACGCGCTGTCGGTGCAATACGACTTCGGCATGAAGTCGATCCTGTGGGAGCAGCGGTTGTGGTCGTCACACGGAGTGGAAGGACGCAGTTCCGGCGTGGCCTTTCACGGCGACAACGGCACGCTGGTCGTCGATCGTGGCGGCTGGAAGGTCTACGACCACGGCGAGATTGTCGCGGCCGACGCTTCGGATCTGCTCCCAGCGCACCTGTCGAACTTCGTCGCGAGCATTCGCAGTCGGCAGGCTCCGACTGCGGACCTCGCGACCGGACTCGCGTCGGGAGCGCTGTGCCACTGGGGGAACGCGGCCTATCGGGCCGGGTGCGAATTGCGGCCGGACCCGTTTGCTGCATCCGGTCATCGCCCGCCGGCTGGCAGTTGAATGGCGAATCGCGAGTGAGGAATGGCGAGCGCCGAATGAGAATGCCGGGCAGTCAGGACTGCCCACACATTCCGCATTCGCGACTCGCCGCCCATTCCCGCAGGCGTCCCATTCGCTGGCTCCCTCAATTCGCTGTCGATCTCTCCGTCAGGACGAAGAAGCGGCAGCGAATTGAGGGAGCCAGCGAATGTCAGAATCGGAGACGCACTCCAAGGGGCAAGCATCGAGCAGGGACTCGATCGTCGAGTTGTGTCGAGACCAATGGGACTACGTGCCTGGGGTCGCCGCGCGTTGTGTGTTCAGCCGCTGGATGGTGCTGGAGCCGGTGTCGAGAGAGTTGCGTCCGCCACTGTTGAAGAACTTGGCCAACTCGTTCACGGCGGGCCCCATCAGGAACAGGTAGACCGCGGGCATCAGGCAGATCACCGTCGGGAACAGCAGCCGGAAGGTCGCGCGGTTTCCCTTTTCGTCGGCCCGCTGCTTCAGGCTTTCCCGCATCGTGTCGCTGTACGTCGTCAGCGCCTGCGAGATGCTGGTTCCCATCCGTTCCGTCTGAATCAGCAGCGTGGTGAACGAGTGAACTTCGGGCAGGTTGATTCGCCGGGCAAAACTTTCCAGCGCGCCGTGCAGGTCGTTGATCTTGGCCTGTTCGAGCACGATGCCCAGTTCCTGGGACAGTGCGGGGTAGACACTGCGGAAATCGCGCAGAATCCGTTTCAGGGCGTCGGGGACGGTCAGTCCCTGGCTGACGCACATGTTCAGCATGTCCAGCAGGTCGGGCATGGCGCGGCCGATTTCACGGATGCGGCCGGCCGCCTTGCTGCGAACCTGCAGCATGGGGAGGGCCCAGCCCAGTATCGGACCGAACACCAATCCGCCGATGATGAGCGGTTCCAGCCGCGCGGGGACGATCAACAGCAGTCCGCCGAACACGAGGATGCTGAGCATCATCAGCGCGTAACGGATGGCCGACAGGTTTTCGAGGGCGTGCGGATTGTAGTAGCCGGCGGCATTCAGTTCCCGGCGGGCATCCTCCCGCCGGTCGGGAGAGTCGGGGAACAGTGAGGCGAATGCCGGATTCAGCGACGATCCGAATGTCCGGTCACTGTCATCGGTTCCGGGGACGTCCGCCGCGAGGACGCGGGGCATCGCGTTCGCGTTCGATCGGGACTGCCCCGCAAATTGTTCGAGCAACCGGCGGTCTTCCCAGTTCGGCGCTGCTGAAGAGCGGAGGATGGTCGACGACGAGGCTGCAAAGTAGGGCTCGGGGATGCTGGCGGAGGCGGCGGATGTGACGGGAACCGGTGGCACCAGAGCGGTCGCGATGGGCAGGCCGGGGCTGGCGACACTGGCGGCATTGACCGGCGCAACAGACTGTGCAACGGTTGACGCAACGGTCGGAGCGATGGCTGCGGCCGGAGTTTTCGCAACGGGTTTCGGCATCACGACCGATGCGGGCGCGTTGGACTGCCGCGCCGTGCGGTTCTTGAACCAGAGGCGAACCATCAGCAGGGCGATCAGGACGCCGCAGATGCCGTAAAACGCAGGCAACCAGGTTGGGTTCATCAGAAACTCCCGCCGTTATTCTGTTCTGCCGGGCTCTTGGACGGTCCGGGCCGTGTTGTCGATCGAGCAATGTGAAGTCTTGTTCCCGTGAATCAAATCTGTGGGTATCGCATCACGTCTGTTCGCTGTCCTTGAGGATTCGCATCACCCACAGGGCGCCGACGATTTCCAGGCAGATCGCGATGATCGTGGTGTTGCGTCCCCAGGACGACGACAGCAATTCTTCGAGATAGTTTGGTTTGCGGTAGACGAAGAAGGCGAGGACCGCCGGGGGGAGCACGATCATCAGCACGGCGGTGGCCCGGCTGGCAGCCGTTGCCGCCCGCAGCCGGCCCATGAACAGCAGGCGGTCGCGCACGGTGCGCGACAACCGCTCCAGCACGCCGACCAGGTCTCCACCGGTCTGCTGTTGCACAACCAGTGACATGCACATCAGTCCGAGGGTCATCAGTCCGGTGCGGCGTGGCAGGTCGCGCAGGGCATCCTTGAGCGGCATCCCCATTTCGATGCGTCCCGTGGCGAGCTTCAATTCCGATCCCAGGGGATCGGGCGTGTCGGCCGTGACCAACTGCAGGCTTTGTTCCACGCTGCGGCCGGTCTTGGCCGCGCGGGCCAGTTCTTCGAGCATGGGTGGAATCTGGCTGGTCATCTTGTCCTGGCGCCGTGTGCGGACCGTCATGGTGACGACGACGGGCAGCATGAATCCGATCAGGAAGCCGAGGGCGGTGGTCAGCAGGTTCTCCTGCACCACGAAGATGGCACCCCCCAGGCTGAGCGCGGCACACATGCAGACCATCAGCATCATGGACGGGCTGATTCCCAGTCCCGACTGCAGCATCAGTTCGTCGAACCAACTGTTGATCTGGTCGGCCGCCCCCTCACCCTTTCCCGTGCCGAACGTTTCCTGATCTTTCAGGATGCCGGCAAACTCGGGTTGTGGTGTCAGTGGTTGCCAACCGGTGGTGGTCGCAGCCATCGGAATGCTCCTTCAGAAAAACAGATGGAAAAACAGATTGCGGGAACAAGACGGCTCGGTGGATCAATCACAGCCGTAGCAGGGACGCCTCGTCCGTGCGGGCCAATTCCACACAAGGTCACGTTTTGCCGCACGGACGAGGCGTCCGTGCTACGGCTTGCGCCGGTCACTCAGCGGGGTTGGGGCCGGTATTCACGACTGGAGTTCAACTCGCGCGCCGCGAACATCAGCGAGGGGATGTCGCAGCCGCGGCTGGCCAGCCGCTTCAGGGCCTGCGGTTCGTACCCGGTGGCATAAAACGCCCCGCGGGCCTTGCCGCCGGCATCCACTCCGGACATGCGGTACACGAAAATGTCTTCAATCTGGTAGGTGCCGTCCTGGCATCCGCACAGTTCCGAGACGCGCATCACCTTTCGTTCGCCGGTTGACAGGCGCGTCATGTGAATCAGGATCTGGATGGCGGACGCGATGTACTGCCGGGCAACGTTCATGGGCAGTTCGACACCGGACAGGGCGATCATCAACTCCATGCGGTCGAGGGCGTCGCGGGTGTCGTTGGCGTGGACGGTGCTCATCGAGCCGTCGTGGCCGGTGTTCATGGCCTGCAACATGTCGAGGACTTCGCCGCCGCGCGCTTCGCCGACGATGATCCGGTCGGGCCGCATTCGCAGGCTGTTCTTCAGCAGGTCGCGCTGGGAGATTTCACCGCGGCCCTCGACGTTGGGCGGCCGGGTTTCCAGGGCCACCACGTCGCGCTGTTGCAGTTGCAGTTCGGCCGTCTGTTCGATCGTGACGACGCGTTCGGTCTCCGGGATGAACCGGCTGATGTTGTTGAGCATCGTGGTCTTGCCGGCACCGGTACCACCGCTGACGACGATGTTCATCCGTCCGCGGACGCAGGCGACCATGAAGTCGGCCACTTCGGGCGTCAGCGATCCGGACCGCACCATGTCTTCAAACGTGACACCCTTGGACTTGAACCGGCGAATCGAGACCGTGGGACCGCGGAGCGCCAGCGGCGGGATCACCGCGTTGAGACGGGAGCCGTCGGGCAGCTTGGCGTCGACCATCGGCGAGACTTCGTCGATGCGCCGACCCGCGCGACCAACCAGCCGCTGGATGAAGTGGATCAAATGGTCGTCATTGGCAAACCGGATGTCGGTCTTTTCGAGCAGACCGTTGCGTTCGATGAACACACTGTCCGGTCCGTTGATGAGCACGTCGCTCACGTCGGGATCGTTCATCAGCGGTTCGATCGGTCCGAAGCCGTAGATCTCGTCCATGATCTCGCGAACCATCGCCTCGCGCTCGTCGACCGGCAGGTTCACGGTTTGTTGCGCGCACAAGTGGGACGCCAGGTTCCGCAGTTGTGAACGCAGGTCGCGTTCCGCCAACTGCCCGGCCTTGGACAGGTCGATGGCATCGACCATCTGGCGGTGAATGCGCGTCTTCAGCACCTGGAAGGCCTGTCGCGGATCGATGGCGGGAGGGATGGTGGGTTCGGCGATCATGGGAATGTTCCGAAGTGTGGGTCGGGAATCTCGCGTCAACAGACTGCCGGTCCGCGTGTGAAGGCCGGCAGCGTTTCAAGGTCGGGTGTTCAATGGGTCAGATGCAGCTTGTAGATGTAGGGATTGCCGTGGCTCGGCGGAGTCGTTGTCGTTCCGTGTACTGGAGTCGTTCCGTTCGCCGTTGCCGGTGTATTCCCTGCGGTCACGGCGGCGGCCGAGTATGGGCTGGAGGGGACGACTGAGTCCGTCGAATACGGCGAGGGGACATCCAGGATCGCCGTCTTGGTTTTCAGGACACAGGGCTGAGCCACGACTTCGCAGGAGCCGTCAGCCTGATCGCGGACGGCCAGCACCCGGATGGCCACCATTCGCACGCACGTAGCCTGTAGCAGTCGCCCACCGCCGGATGGAGTGGCCGAGGAATACAGCAGACAGATCCGCGGTTCGCCAATCAGAGTCTCCAAGGCTTCGCGGTCCGCATGTCGCAATTCGGCCGATGCCCGCAGCGGGGTCGGCGCATCCGGCGTCACTCGCATCTCGCCACCGTGTACGCTCAAGTCCTCGGCCGACCAACCGGAAGCGAACTGTTGTGACAGGGCCTTATCCTTCAGTCCCGTGCCGACATCCACCACCAGCACGTTGGTGTTCGTCGCCACCGTTTTGGGGGCCTGACTACGCAGCACGATTTCTGGGATGCCATCATTGCCGCTGTAGACGCGGCGGCCGATCGGATCGTAGCCGAACTGATCCGGCCCCTTGCGCGCTTCAATCTGGATCTCCCAAGTGTCCGCGCGGAGACCCGCGGGGTCTTTCGCCCAGAGGGCGAGGGGAAGCGCCGGCACCGGCGTTCCGTCCTGCGCTCGGACTCCGCAGACACGATTGTCGACGGTGGCTTCGACCCGGCTCACGACATCGCCGTAAGGCTGCCCGGTGGCTCCCGCCACGAACAGGGCGACGGGATTGTTTGTGTGCCGCGTTCGTTTCGCGGTGACGACCGCCGTTGTTGGATGCTCGGCCGTTTCTTCAAACCGCACCTTTCCCGCGTCGTCATCGAGTACCAGTCGTCCCAGGCGGATGTCTCCAAGCGGCGCGGTGTCGAGGACAACGGGCGAGCCCGCGACAAGGTTTTGACCGGCGATGAAGCCGGCGGAGGCCCGGGCCGTGTCGTAACGGACTTCGGGATCGGCGTTGGGTTTCAACAGTTCATCGCCGGCCAGTTCACCGGCCGCCACCAATGCGGCGGCTTCGGCCGCGGTGGTCAATTCGAAATCCGCGGTGTCCAGCCACAGGCGGTCAAGAATCATCGCCAACCCGCACATGACCACCAGCAGCGCAATCGCTACGGCGGGCGTGGTGAAGCCGCGCCGGCGCGGCTTGCGCGGTCGCGGTTCAGGTAGGCGGTTGGGGCGGTTCTGTTTCATTGTGGTGTTGGGAGCAACGTACATTCAGGGGATGTGGCACGAGACATCAGTTGTTTTGGGCCAGGGGACCGGCGCGTCATGGACCGGGTGCGTTTCAACCCCGCGTGCCGAGGTCCAATGTCACTTGCGTTCGGTAGCCACGGTCGCCAAGACCGTGGGATTGTGGCGGCCATGTCACCGTCCCCACGCTCTGGCGAGCGTGGCTGCGAAATCAAGTCAGCGCCGTCAAACCGAGGTCCGCCGACTTGTCCTGCAAATGCAGCCCGTTCAGTTCAGTTGGTCTTGGGGCCGCGATGCCGTCGGGACGGGACGTGGTTGATCGGGATTGTCTTGCGGCGGTGGGGGCTGTGATGTTGTTGGTGCCCGCGTCGTGGGTGCCGGTGTTCCGGCGGGATCGGTTCTGGGTTGGCCACCGGGAACCGGCCCTGCGGCCGGCGGCAGGACAAACTGATCGGTGTTTGTCTGCTGTGGAGCGGGGCGGGTTCCGAGGAATTTTCCACTCGCGTCCCAGACCAGCGTCGACCGGTTGGGACCGCGGTAGATCTCCGTCAACATTGGTTCGGCGGGCTTGTCGGAACGGATCAATCCGAGGATCTCATAGAAAGTGGTTCGTTCTGCATTGGTCAGGGCGAGACCACCGTGTCCCTTGCCGTTGGGGTTGTAGGTCAGGGTGAGCTTCCCCTTGTCATGGGCCAGCACCACCACGTTCGCCTGGGGTTCGGTCAGTTCGAGTGTGACATGGTTGTTCCCACGATCAACGCCGCCCCGGGTCATACTTCGGTTGATGACCAGGATCTTAACCCCTTCGAACAATCGCATGACCAATCCCCCCCCGAGTCCGGCATCCGATGTGCCCGAACCGCCGCTCATCGCCGTGAACAGCACATCCACGTGGTCGCCCGGCTTGACCATTCCGTCGACCATGCCCGCGGCGTCAGTCACCTGCACGGTGACCGCCCGCATCCCGGGGCTCAGTTCCAGCTTTGGATTCTCGCCCGGCTGGTACAACTGGTTCGCCTTGATTGGCTCGGCGGCCTTCAGCGGGGACTTGACCACGCGGCCCACGATCACGCGATTCGTGAGCAGCATTTCGCGTGTCAATTGGTCCACCTGCATCTTGCCCATTCCCAGGTGCTCGGCAGTCAGGATGGTTCCCGGCGAGATGTCGGCGAGCGCCATGGGAACGTCGCGCGTTGCGGGCACGACCTTCTTCTCCTGGACGGCCAGCAGGTTCTTGGCCACATAGCCGACCACCAGCAGGCCCAAGATTCCGAACATCACCAAAGTCAACAAGGCCGGTGTCAAACGTTTCACTTGAATTTCCCCCCGGCCGAAGTTGGCGTCATGTCCGCCAACTCAATTCGGCCCTGATGCTCATGTCATGGATGGAACGAACCAACACTCACAACGCCGGATGCGGCTATTCCCTGATCATTCGTGTTTCCGAATACAGATTCCGTCCGCCCAGACCAACTCCGATCGGCCAGAGCAAATCGGGCGAGGCGGAGGTCATCGGTGTCTGAACCGACACGACAACCACGTCACCACTGTGACTTCCCGGGTCGACGCCAACCTGCATGCCAGTCTGCAACCTCGGGCTGAGGACTCGGCGCACTTCTTCCTCGACGGACTCCTGTGTTGCGCCCGGCAGACTCGCCTTGCGCGCTCCCACGCGGGTCGCCTCGACAATCAGGCTGCGTGAATAAAACAGCATGGTGAACTCAAACAGTCCCATGAGCACCACGAACAGGATCGGCAGTGTCAGCACCAGTTCCATGGTGAGCACGCCGCGTCGTGATCGCCGCGGTGGCTGGTGACGAACCCCGGCTGTGATGGTGTTTCTCATCGGTCCACCTGTGCCTGAGCCTGTTCTTGCG